>JBKQQQ010000290.1:0-6269 GCA_052144275.1 Streptosporangiaceae bacterium | reverse complement strand
GGGCCTGGGCCTCGGCCTGGCTGAGCGGGGCCGCGGTCCCGGCGAGGAGCTCACCGGGGCTGGCGGTTCCCGGCCCTGCGACCCAGACGTGCTGCAGTACGTTCTCCAGGTCTGAATGGGAAAGGTGTAACGGCACCATCGGTTATTGGAACTCTTGGAATGGGTGCGGTGCAGCTCATCGAGGGCCTGCTCAAAGCGGTCCTTATCCGCTGTGCCGTTGGTCAGGAGATTAGGAGCAAGCCGGTGCCTCGCTGCCGGAGATCATCTGCGATCGGAGGTAGCGCCTCGGGTGTGCCTGCCGGTGGTCGCAGCACGCTGTTCCTCGGCTATGTCGGCGAGGCGTCGCAGTGCGGGTGAGGCTTCGGCGATCTGGGCGGTCATGAGGCTGACGGCGACGGAGAGGGCGGCGCTCGGTTCGGGTACTTGGGCCTGGAGATCGCGGTGACCGGCAGCCCACTCGAGTGCTCGTGCGGCGAGCTGTTCGAGCCTGGGATCGGCGGGGTCCCAGTCGCGGGCCTGGTCGAAGGCGAGGTAGAGGCGCTGGAAGCCGGGGTCGTCGAGCTGCGCTCTTTTCTGGGCGGCCCATCCGGTGACGAGCTGTGGCGTGAGGGCGGAGCCCAGGATCCAGCCGTCACGTTCCATTTGCACGGCCTGTTCGCTGACCCCCATGGCCCGCAGCCGTTCGAGGATGTCCACGATGTCGTCGGGCAGGAACAGCCGTTCCCCCTGGGCGAGCTGGGCGACCCGGCGCCGGTGGCGTTGCAGCTGCCGGATCCTGGCTCGCAGCGCCTGGTCGATGGCGGTGACGGCTTCGGCGAACTGTGCTGGTCCGGCGTCGAGCAGCTGGCCGATACGGGCGAGCGGGACGCCGGCGTCGGCGAGGGTCTTGATGCGGATGAGGTCCACGACGGCCCGGGCGTCGTAGCGGCGGTAGCCGGAGGCGTCCCGGGCCGGCTCGGCCAGCAGCCCGCGGGCGTGGTAGTGGCGGATGGCTCGCACGGTGACCCCGGTGTGGGCGGCGAGCTGGCCGATGGTGAGCGACGAGCCGCTCACCGGCCACCTCGATTCGGGCTGCCGGGCGGGGAGGTCACCATGGCATGAAGGCTAGTCATGCTGAGCGGGGCGGGAGCCGGTCGTAGCGGGCGCGGGCGCCCAGGTAGCCGGCGAGGCTGAGCGCTGCGCACCAGGCGATGGTGATAACCGCGTTGCTGCCGATCGGGGTGCCGGTGAGCAGGCCGCGGAGTGTGTCGGTCATGGGGGTGAACGGCTGGTGGGCGGCGAACTGGCGGACCCCGGCGGGCATGGACGCGGCGGGGACGAAGGCGTTGCTGACGAACGGCAGCACCACCAGGATGAGCGCCAGGCTGTTGGCGCCCGCTGGGGTCCTGGCGAGCAGCCCGAACGCGATGGTCAGCCAGGTCAGGGCCAGGCTGACCATCGCGAACACGGCGGTGAGCGCGATCCACTCCAGCGGGGTGGCTGCCGGCTGCAAGCCGAGCGCGAAGGCGGCACCGACCACCAGGGCGCCGCTGATCAGGGTGCGGAGGAGGCTGCCGGCGGCCTGGCCGCTCAGCACTGCCGTGCGGGTGACGGCCATGGTGCGGAACCGGGTGATGATGCCTTCGGTCATATCGGTGACCACGTTCAGCGCGGTGCCCTCGGCGGCCGAGGCGGCGGTCATCACCAGGATGCCAGGGGCCAGGTAGTTGATGTAGCTGCCGGCGTGGGGAGTGGCAGCGGTAAGCCCGGCGTGCAGGGCGCGGCCGAACACCCCGTCGAACAGCAGCAGGAACAGGACCGGCACGACGATGCCGCTGATCGTCATCGCCGGGTAGCGCCGCGAGCGGCGAAGGTCACGGCGGAACATGGTCGCCGAGTCGCGCACCGCCAAGGTGACCGCGCTCATCGCGATCCCTCCCCGGCGGCGTGCCGAGCGGTATCGCTGCGACCGGTGAGCGCGAAGAACACGTCGTCGAGATCGGCCGTACGGACTGACACCGACTCGACAGTCACCGAGTGATCGTCGAGCCGGTCCAGCAGCCTCCGCAGAGCGGCCACGCTGCCGTCGGTCGGAACCCGCACGATCAGGGCATCCTTGTCCTGCGTCGTGTTCTGGGCGCCGACGATGCGGGCGGCCGCGTCGAGGGCGGCCGCGTCGGGCAGGCGGAACTCGACATGCCCGCCGGGGATGACCCGTTTCAGCTCGGCTGGGGTCCCCTCGCCGGCCAGCCGCCCGTGGTCCAGCACGGCGATGCGATCCGCCAGCTGGTCGGCTTCCTCCAGGTACTGAGTGGTCAGGAAGACCGTCACACCGGAGGCGGACAGCTCCCGGACGATCTCCCACATGGTCCGCCGGCTGCGGGGGTCCAGCCCGGTGGTCGGTTCGTCCAGGAAGATGACCCTGGGCTCGCCGACCAGGGTCATGGCCAGGTCCAGCCGGCGGCGCATGCCCCCTGAGTAGGTAAGTGCAGGCTTGCCGGCTGCCGCTGCCAGGTCGAAGCGCTCCAGCAGCTCGCCGGCCCGGCGGCGCCCGTCGCTCCGGGAGAGATGGGAAAGGTCCGCCATCAACAGCAGGTTCTCCTCGCCGGTGAGCAGGTTGTCGACCGCCGAGAACTGCCCGGTCACCCCGATGGCCCTGCGTACCGGCCCCGGTTCCCTGCTCACGTCATGGCCCGCCACCCGCACCATGCCGCCGCCGGCCGGAAGGATGGTGGACAGGACCCACACCGTCGTGGTCTTTCCCGAACCGTTAGGGCCGATCAAGGCGAAGACGCTTCCCTCGGCGACCGCAAGGTCGATGCCGTCAAGCACCACGTGATCCCCGAAGGACTTGCGCAAGCCCCGGGCTTCGATTGCCAGGCTGGTCATGCGTGCATCTTCCAACCCTGACGCAGGGTCAATGTCAAGCCGGGTCCGGCCGGGAACGTGCCTGCGACTTTGCGGCCGCTGGGCCCGGTCAGCTGGGCGACAGGGGCATGCCGCGCCGTCAAGAGTCCTGGTGAGGCGGGCGCCGGCTGATGTCGGCGGCGTAGGTCATCCAGTCTCCGGCGGAGGCCCGCTGCCAGGCGACGGCAACGCTGATGTTGATGCCGAGCATGCGGGCGAGGATCGCGGCGGGGATCTCGGCGGCGAGGCTGAACAGGGCGGTGGACCGGTCGCGGCCGGGGCGGATACCGATCTGCTTGAGCCGCTGGCCGAGCTGGTCGGCGGTGATGGGCTGGCCGTGCCGCCGACCCGGGAACAGCCAGGGTGTGGACCCGGGGGCGTCGATTATGGTGCTTGCCCGGCGGGTGGCGACCAGGTCGAGAACGAGGCCTGCCAGTGGCTCGGGCAGCACGACGGGGGCAGTGCCCAGCCGCAGGGATACTTCGTCTTCGCTGGTGCGGACGTGGCCGGCGGTGAGGAGGCTGATGGCCGCAAGGTTCTGGGCGTAGAGCAGGAGCAGGAGGCCGGCGACCCGGTCGGCGGTTTTCAGCGTGCCGTCGTGCAGGAGTCGCCGTGCGTCGTCCCAGCGCTTCTCCCCGTCGTGCGGGCCGCGCGGGCCTTCCCATCGGACAGTGCCGAAGGTCAGGTGACTGGCGTGCCGGCAGGCGACGGCCCAGCGGACGAAGTGGCCGGTTTCGTCCCGGTAGCTGATCTCGCCGGCCGCCCACCTGTCCAGGTCGGGCTGGGTGCAGGAGGCCAGGCTGAGGTTGCGTTCGGCCAGCCAGCCGAGGAAGTTCACCGCCGCCGTGACATGCGAGCGGACGTTGAGGCATTGCAGGTGGGAGGCGCGGGCTCCGCCTAGTCGCTGCCTCAGCCGCCGCAGGTGATGCCAGATCGCGTACCCGTGCAGGATCCGCCGCTCGTCCGGGTCTGTCCTGGCGGCGATGGCCGTGGCGGTCCAGCGTTCCAGTTTCACGAGCCGTTCGTCGCGCCCGGGCAGGGCACCGGCGGCGACCAGGACACTGCGCAGGTGGTCGAGTGTCTTGCCGGGCGGCAGCTCGTCAAGGATCTCGTGGGTCAGCTGGCGGGAGTCCCGGCCGATCCGGGACAGGATCTCCCGGACCTTGGGGCGGTTCAGCCAGGCCATGGCCATGTCGGGCCGCTCGGCCGCGGTGAGGGCTAGGTGAAGCGGGGCCAGGTCCGCGCGGACCCGGCCGGCCTGGTCACCGACGAGGCCGCGTATCCGCTGGTCCAGGGTGCAGCGCTGGCAGGGACGCGGGCTGAGCAGCCAGGTCGTCTGGCAGGTGGGGCAGCGATCCCAGAAGCCCGGGTCGGGGTTGAGGCACTTCGCGCACAGCGGCGCCTGGCGGGTGCCGCCCCGCATCGGCGCAATGACCAGGCAGTTGCTGCACCGGGTCCACCGGGCCTGGCACCGGTCGCACCACGGCTGGCCGGTGGCCCGGGAGATCTCACATTGCACCGTCCTGTTGCAGATTCCGCAGGTCAGCACGGGCCGGTGACGGCAGTTCTGGCATAGCGGCCCGCCGGGCGTGCGGACCGCGACCCGGCTGCGGTGTCCGCACGCGGCGCAGTCCTCGAGGTTGACCGGGTCGCTGACCAGGCAGTTCGGGCACAACGGGCCGCCGGCAGCGTCCCGGGCGGCCGGCTCGCGCAGGCTGCCGCACCGCGAGCACGGGACGGCTCGTTCCCGCGCGAAGCAGTTCCGGCAGATCCGCTGGCCGTCCAGCTGCTTGGACAAGGCCACGGTCCGCTGGCAGCGGGGACATGACGGCCGCGTGATGTTCACCGCCCCGGCCGCGATCAGCTCGTCGATGAACCGCAGCACCGCCGGAGCCGGCGCGTCGGCGCCCGCACCGGTGAGCAGCGCGGGATTGCCCAGCACCGCCCAGGCCAGCCGGCGCTGCCCGGCCGGCCGGACCGTCGCCCGCCCGACGGCGGCCAGCACCTGCCGGGGGCCGAGCCCGGGGTCGATCCCGGCGAGCAGCCCGGCCAGCAACTGCATCGGGTCGCCGTCAAGGTCGGGACACTCACCGCAGCGCGGATGCCCGTGCCGGTCCCGGGTGACTACCCGCCGCTCGTTTCCGCACTTCGCGCAGGCCCGCGGCGTGTCGCGGCAGGGCGAGCAGATCAGGTAGCCCTTCCGGCTGATCATGTAGCCCAGGCTCCGCCCGCATTCGCCGCACCGCGGCGCGGCGATGTCTCCCGCGCCCGCCGAGCGCAGCCCGAGCAGCAACTGGCCAGCCGCCCACGGCACCGGCGGGCCGCCCGTGACCGGCAGCAGCGGGTCATCGCGCAGCGCCTGGGCCAGCCGGCGGCGCTTAGCACGCCCTCCCGCGACACGCGTGACGACCTCGCGGATCTGCCCGGGATCCAGCGTCTGCCCGACATCCGCGATCACCCTGACGATCAGCCCGACCGGGTCGGCCAGGACCTCGCCGTCGAGCTGGCCGGTCACTGACCCGGACCGGTGATGCGGGCCCGCTTCGGCCGCAGCTCCCCGACACCCGCCTCACCCCCGGCAGCCCTGGTCTTCCTGGCCTGCCCGGCGGCAGCGACCGGCTCGATGAGCTCCTCCATCGTGCAGTCCAGGATGTCCAGCAGTGCCATCAAGATCTTCAGGCTGAGCCGCTCGGGCCGGTCTGTGACCAGCCGGTAGACCTGGCTGGAGGACAGCGTGACACCCCGCGCCGACAACGGCGCGAGCAGGTCGGTAGTGGAGAACATGCCCCGGGTGGCCATAACCTGCCGCAGGTGCCACCGGTAGTCGAGTCTCGCTGTCACCGGCGATCCTTCCGTCCTGCTCCGCTATCGTGGCCGTCGTCAAGGGCCGGAGCGAGGGCCCGGCGCAGCGCGGTGTTCATGAAGTCGTCGCTGACGTGGGTATACACAGCCGTCGAGCTATCGTTCTCGTGGCCGACCTGGCACTGGATAAATCTCCGGTCGGCCCCGTCCTCAGTCAGGTGCGTGACATAGGAATGTCGCAGGCTATGGACGACCAGGGCAGCCGGCAGGCCGAGGGCGTCCCGGTAGGCCACAAACCGGGCGTTGATCTCCGCCGGCTTCACCCGCCCGCCGCGTTCGGTCACCCACAGCGCCGGATGACCGGCGCAGCCGAACCGGGGCCGTATGTTCTCCACGTAATCGGTGACCGCCTCGACCGCCCAGCCCATCACCGCAGCCACGTTGCGGCGCCGCGGCGGCTGCCCCTTCTTCGCCTTGCCGTAGCGGACGTTCAGCATCCCGTACCGGCCGAACTCCGGAACCGCCGGGTTCCGGCCGAAGTCCACCAGGTCCAGCTTGGACGTCTCAGTCCGCCGCAGCCC
>JBKQQQ010000289.1:0-10294 GCA_052144275.1 Streptosporangiaceae bacterium | reverse complement strand
GGGTCATGCTGCTTGGCTGATGCGTTCCGCGGCCCGCAGCCGGGCGGAGGCGGCGCGCGGATTGCCGGTGACTTCTTCGCTGTCGGGGCGCTCGGCGCCCCTGGTGAGCAGGCGGAACTGCGGCGTGGCGGCGTTCGCGGGTACGGGCAGGCGGGGCGGCGTCTGGTCGGTGGACAGCCGCACGAGCTCCCGCTTGACGATGCGGTCCTCGAGCGAGTGATAGGCCAGCACGACGACGCGGCCGCCGACGGCCAGCAGGTCCAGCGCGGCGGGCAGGGCCCGGCGCAGCGTGCCGAGCTCGTCGTTCACCTCGATCCGCAGGGCCTGGAAGGTGCGCTTGGCCGGGTTTCCCCCGGTGCGCCGCGTGGCCGCCGGGATCGCGTCCTTGACGATCGCGCTCAGCCGCTGCGTCGAGGTGATCGGGGCGCGGGCCCGCTCGCGGACCACCGCGTCAGCGATCCGGCGGGCGAACCGCTCCTCGCCGTAGTCGCGCAGGACCCGGGCGAGTTCGGCGGCCGGGTAGCCGTTGACCACGTCGGCGGCGGTGCGGTCGCCCGTGCGGTCCATCCGCATGTCGAGGGGGGCGTCCTGGGCGTAGGCGAAGCCGCGCTCGGGGTCGTCGAGCTGCGGCGAGGACACGCCCAGGTCGAACAGCAGGCCCATGACGCTGTCCGGGCCGATGGTTCCGGCCCTGGTGGCGGCGGTCACGATGGCCGGGATCTCGTCGTACCTGGCGTGCACGAGCGTGACCCGGGCGGCGTAGGGGGCGAGCAGCTCGCCGGCCGCCTCGATCGCGGCCAGATCAGCGTCGACGCCGATCAGCAGCAGGCCGGGGCAGGCCTCGAGCAGGGCGCGGGCGTGACCGGCCCGGCCCAGCGTGGCGTCCACCAGCACGGCACCCTCGGCGGCCAGGGCGGGCGTGAGCAGGGCACTGACACGGCCGGCGAGCACCGGTACGTGCTGGGCCATGTCCACGCGTGCCTCTCCCTGGCTTGTGGTGACGGTCATTGCGATCCCTCCGCCGGCCCCATCCGCTCGCGCTGCCGGCTGGCACCGGGGAAGTGATGCCAGCAAGGAAGCGGCGGATGGGGGCCGGCGCGTGGGAGCTACAGGATTCCTGGGAGCACCTCCTCGGCGGCCTCAGCGAACGAGTCCTCCTGGGCGGCGAGGTAGGTGTCCCACGCTTGGGCGTCCCAGATCTCCAGCCGGGTGTTCGCGCCGATCACGACGCAGTCCCGCTGCAGCCCGGCGTAGGCGCGCAGGGCGGGAGGGACGGTGATCCGGCCCTGCTTGTCGGGCAGCTCGTCCGAAGCGCTGGCGAAGAAGACCCGGCTGGAGTCCCTGACCGACTTGGCCGTCACCGGCGCGGTGCGCAGGGCCTCGGTGATGCGGGTGAACTCGTCCTGAGGGAAGACGTACAAGCAGCGCTCTTGCCCCTTGGTGATCACGACTCCCCCAGCGAGCTCTTCTCGGTACTTCGCGGGCAGGATCAGCCGGCCCTTCTCGTCAAGCCGGGGGGCGTGAGTACCGAGGAACATAGGTGCTCACCTCCCACCGCCTATCCTCCACCGTGCTCCACTGTACTCCACATTTCCCCACCGTCAACGCTTGAAACCCCGTTATTGAGCCCCCTCCCCCACTGAAGCGGCAGGTAGGAGAGGTGGAGCGGAGTGGAGGAAGAGGTGGGGGGAAGTGGGGGCGACGTAGGGACCGGGGGCAGAGAGTGGTGTTTGGGGTCCAGGCCTGGTTGTGTCCCGCGGTGCTCGTCTGGGCGAAGAAGCTTCGCCAGCGTCGCGCGTCCGGCGAAGAAAGACGTACTGTAGCGGTACGGCAGGCAGGCCGGGAGCGCTCCAAGACGGGATGCCCGGCGGTATGGCGGTGTGCGCAAGCGCCTTCAAGGAGGCCACGTGGTACTAGACACCGGACGGCAGACGGGGAGCCCGATCGATGATCTAGTCCCGGCGGCCCGCCGGATCGGCACGGCGATCGAGGCCGTGATCGAGGGCAAGCGGGACGCCATCCAGCTCACGCTGGCCGTGCTGCTCGCCGAGGGGCACCTGCTCATCGAGGACGTGCCCGGCGTCGGCAAGACGATGCTGGCCAAGGCCCTGGCCCGGGCGATCGACGGCACCGTGCGGCGGGTGCAGTTCACGCCGGACCTGCTGCCGAGCGACATCACCGGCGTGAGCGCCTACAACCAGGAGCGGCGCGAGTTCGAGTTCAAGCCCGGACCGGTGTTCGCGAACATCGTGCTCGGCGACGAGATCAACCGGGCCTCGCCGAAGACCCAGTCGGCACTGCTCGAGAGCATGGAAGAACGCCAGGTCACGGTGGACGGCACCACCTACTCGCTGCAAGAGCCGTTCATGGTGATCGCCACCCAGAACCCGGTGGAGATGGAGGGCACGTACCCGCTGCCCGAGGCGCAGCGGGACCGGTTCACCGCGCGCATCTCCCTCGGCTACCCGCCGCCGGCCGCCGAACGGGAAATGCTCAACACGCACGGCTCCAGCTCGCCCCTGGACCAGCTCAAGCCGGTCGCCCGGGCCAGCGACGTGCAGGAGCTGGTGCTCGCGGTACGCAAGGTGCTCGTGTCCGACCAGGTCAAGGACTACATCATCACCCTGGCCAACGCGACCAGGACGTCGCCCGAGCTGCGCCTCGGCGCGTCGCCGCGGGCCACCTTGCACCTGCTGCGGGCCACCCGGGCCTGGGCCGCGCTCGACGGGCGGGACTACGTGATTCCCGACGACGTGCAGCGGCTGGCCAGGCCGGTGCTCGCGCACCGGCTGCTGCCCACGGCGGAGGCCATCGTGGAGCGGCACCTGCCCGAGCATGTGGTGGACCGGATCGTCGCCCAGCTGCCGATACCCCGGCGATGAGCGATGCGGGGGCTTTTTAGCTCGTTGACGACCCGGGGCCGGTCGTTCATGGCCGCGGGTGGCGCGGCCGTGATCTGCGGCCTGGCGATACCAGAACCCGACCTGGTCCGCGTCGGCGCCCTGCTCGTCATCTTGCCGGTCGTGTCCGCGCTGACCGCCCGCCGGTCCCGGTACCGGCTGGCCTGCGCCCGCAGGCTCGACCCGCCGCGGATCCCGGCCGGGCAGACCACCACGGTGACCGCACGGGTGGAGAACGTCTCGCGGCTGCGCACCGGCGTCCTGCTGGCCGAGGACGTCACCCCGTACACGCTGGGCAGCAGGCCGCGATTCGTGCTCGACGAGATCGAGCCCGGCGGGCACCGGGAGCTCAACTACCAGATCCGTTCGGAAACCCGGGGCAAGTTCACCATCGGCCCGCTCCGGGTCCGGGTCGCGGACGCGTTCGGGCTGGTGGAGATCAGCCGGTCGTTCAGCACCACAAGCACGCTCGTGGTCACGCCGAGGATTTTCCCGCTGCCGCGGGCCGCCGCGCAGAGCAGCTGGCTCGGCGAGGGCGACGGCGGGATGCGCACGATCTCGGCCATCGGCGAGGACGACGCCGCCCCGCGGGTGTACCAGGACGGGGACAGCCTGCACCGGGTGCACTGGAAATCGACGGCGAGATACGGCGAGCTGATGGTCCGCCGCGAGGAACACCAGTGGCGCAACAGCGCGTCGGTGTTCCTGGACACCCGGCGCTCGGCGCATTCGGGCAGCGGGCCCGCCTCGACGTTTGAGTTCGCGGTCAGCGCGGCCGCCTCGATCGGCGCGCACCTGTCCGGAGAAGGCTTCCGGGCTCGGCTCATCACCGAGGCCGGCGAGATCGCCCCGCGCGGCACCTTCCAGGACACCCTGCTCGACATGCTCGCGGTCATCACCCCATCGCACGCGGCCGGCTTTCGGACGGGCACGTCGGCGCTGGCCAGCGCGGGCGGCCAGCTGATCGCGGTGGTCGGGCGGCTGTCCGCCGACGACGCCGGCCAGCTGGCCGCGAGCAGGCGCGGGAACGCGCCCGCGATGGCGCTGCTGCTCGCCGTCTCCGCGTGGGCGTCCGACGGGATTTCCGAGGATACGGCGCGGACGGCGGAGATCTTGTCGGCCGCAGGCTGGCGGGTCGCGGTGGCCAGCGCCAGCACGCCGCTGGCGGCCGCCTGGCAGCAGCTGCACCGGCCTGCGGACCGGCCGCTGTCCGTCGGCGGCTTCGACGGATCCCCCCGGGAGGAGCGGCGGTGACGCTGAACGGCCGGATGACGGTGACGACGGCGGTGGCCTGCGTGCTGGCCTCCACCGCGCTGCTGCCGCTGTTCACCGATTCGCTGTGGTTCGCCATCGCGGCCGGCGGGGTGATCGTCGTCGCGGCGGCCGGGGCGCTGACCCGGCTACGCCCCCTGCCCGTGGCGGCTTGCCTGGCCGGGGCCGTCGCGGGCCTGCTGCTGTACCTGAACCTGGTCTTCGAGGCCCGGCACTCGCTGCTGCTGGTGATCCCCACCCCGGGCTCGCTCACCCGGCTGTGGGACCTGGCGCGCACCGGGATGCACGAGGCGAACAGGTACGCTCCGCCGGCGCCGAACCTGTCCGGCCTGCTGCTGCTGGCCGCCGGGGGGGTCGGCATCACCGCGGTGATGGCCGACCTGATCGCGGTGCGGCTGCGGTCCACCGCGCTGGCCGGGCTGCCGCTGCTCGTCCTGTTCACCGTGCCGGTCACGATGAGCGCCTCACACGACGAGTTCGCCACCGGCCTGGTGTTCTGCCTGGGCGGGGCGGGATACCTGGCTATGCTCAGCGCCGACGGCCGGGAACGGATCCGGGTCTGGGGCCGCCTGGTCTCCCTGTGGCGCCCGGCGGCGCGGCCCGGCGGGACCTTCGACGAAGACGACGGACGCGGCGGCGCACCACCGCGGCGGGTCCGCGGGCGGGGGCCGGGGCCGGACACCCGGGCGCTGGCCGCGGCGGGCCGGCGGGTCGGGCTCGCCTCGATCGCGCTGGCGCTGTGCGCACCGCTGCTCCTGCCCGGCCTGCACCCGGGCAAACTGTTCTCCTCGGGCCCCGGCATCGGCGGCGACGGCGATGGAGCCGGCGGTCTGTCCCTGTCGCTGCCGAGCGCGCTGACCCAGACCGTCACGCAACTGCGTGAGAGCCGCCCGAGCACGGTGTTCACGTACACCACCAACGCCTCGCCGACCCTGCAGGACGACGACGCGGAGTACTTCACGCAGTACGTCTTCGACACCCTGGCTGACACCGGCTGGCAGGTCGACGACTATACGGCTCACACGGTGCTGATCGACTCGATCCCCGATCCCCAGGGCCTGACCGACACCACGTCGGCTCAGACCGTGACGACGACGGTCACCGCCAGCCGCGACTTCCCCAGCCCGGGCTCCCAGCCGACGTTCCTGCCGCTGCCCTATCCGGCTATCCACGTCGACGCGCCAGGAAAGTGGCTGGCCGACCCTGACCTCATGGTGTATTCGACCACCGACTCCATCGCCGGCCGGTCTTACTCTGTGGCCAGCGTGGCGGTGGATCCGAGCCAGGCGCAGCTGGAGGCGGTACCCGGTCTGGCGAAGACCGCGGCCCTAGCGCCGGATCTGCAGCTTCCCTCGTCATACCGGACGGCGGCGCTGACGAACGTGGCGGACACGTATACGGCCGGCCAGACCACCGAATTCGGCAAGATTGACACGCTGGCGAACTGGCTCTCGAGCGGCCAGTTCAGCTACAACCTCACCGTGGCGCCGTTGAACAGCCCGGTGAGCCTGCTGAACTTCCTGACCAAGACGAAGAGCGGCTTCTGCGTGCAGTTCGCCTACGCGATGACCGTGCTGGCCCGCCTGCTCGGCTTCCCGGCCCGGTTCGTGGTCGGCTACACGGCGGGCACACGACTGAAGAACGGCAGCTACGAGGTCAGGACCACCGACGCGCACGCGTGGACCGAGGTGTACTTCCCGACCTTCGGCTGGATCCGCTTCGAGCCCACGCCGGCCGGCCAGGGCACCGCGAACCCCCCGAACTACATGACCAGCGGGACGGGGCGCGGTCAGCTCGGCGCGACCCCCCCGATCATCCAGGCGACCCAGGGTCCGGGCAGCAGTAAGACCGGCAACAACAGCGGGCTCAACCACCTTCGCCCGCAGTCTGGTCCTGGTGAGCCGGCGGCTGGTGCGGCGGCCGGCCGGTCCGGGACGCCGTGGACCGCGATAGCACTAGCCGTCACCGCGGCGCTCGCACTGGCCTTCGGCCTGATCACGCTCATCACCCCGCCCGCCAGGCGGACCCCGGCCGCCCAGCCAGAAACCCCCCGCCGCAAGCCCCCGGCCGCCACCACCGCCGTAGCCGCCACCGCCGCCACCGCCCTGGTCGCCCTGGCCCTGTACCGGCTGATGGCCCGCACCCCCGGGATCAACCTGGACGCCAGCTGGGCCACCATCGGGATCGCCTTCGCCGCCACCGCCGCCGCCGCCGCGATCACCCCCGCCGCGTTCCGCCTCACCGCCCGCCGCTGGCGCTGGCTCCGAGCCCGCGACGACACCAGCCGCGCCCACGCCGCCTGGCGCGACTTCCACGACGACCTCACCGACTACGGCGTCACCAGCCGCCCCAGCGAACCACCCCGCACCCTGGCCGCCCGCGTCACCACCACCCTGCCCGAACCCGCCGCAGCCGCCGTCACCCGGCTCGCCCTGGCCGAAGAACGCGCCAGCTACGCCGCCCGCCCCGCCCCATCACAGCACCTGCGCCACGACAGCACCACCGCCCGCCGCGGACTAGCCGCCACCGCCCGCCGCACCACCCGCTGGCGCGCCACCATCTTCCCCGCCTCCATGATCACCACCCTCACCCAAGCCGCCGCCCGCAAGAAGTGACGTGAGGAGAGGGAGCCGGCGGAAGCTACATCCTGCGGTCGCCCTCCTGGCGCCGGCGCCACCGCTCTTCCATCCGCTCCATCATCCGGGCCCGCCTGGACTGACGGCCGGGACCGGACTGGGCCTGTCCCTTCGTCTTCGCCTTGGCTCGCGCGGGCTTGGCGGGGCGGACCCTGGCCACGTGCCGCCGCCAGCTGACCACCGCCCACAGCAGGGACAGCAGCATGACCGCCGCCCCGGCTGCCTCGAGGTACACGCGGTGGGTGACCACCCCGGCCGCGAGCAGGCCAGCACCGACGACGACACCGATGAGGGCCTGCGCCAGCTTGCGCTTATAGTGCACCCGCGGGTCACTGGAGCGCACGAGACGCCCGAACTTCGGATCCTCCCTATAGAGCGCTTGCTCGATCTGCTCTAGCTGGCGCTGCTCGTGTTCAGAGAGCGGCACGACGCCTCCCATAAAAAACCTTGCGCCCGGCAGGTGTGCGGTGATCTTTCACCTCACATACCCGGTTCAATTTCCAGAATACGAGCGTTGACACGCCGCTTGGAAGGGTGGACCCCTCAGCAGGTCAGAAAGCATCCTCAGCTGGCCGGTTCGCGTCCTGCACCAGGGCCGCCGGCCGGACCGCGCTGGCCCCGAATCGGCTGGCGATCGCATCGACCGCCCGCTCCGCCTCCCGCCAGCCGACGGGCCGGTCATCGAACGTCAGCTGGGCATTCGCCGCGACCGCCGTGACCAGGCCCGATACCCGGACGCCGACGAGCCGCAGCCGAGCGCCGTCGTCGAGACCAGCCGACTCATACAGCGCGCAGGCTGTGGCGTAAATATCACGAGCTACGTCAGTCGGATAGGTGAGAGTGCGAGACCGGGTCATCGTCTTGAAGCTGGCCAGCCGGAGCTTGACCGAAACCGTCCGGGCCGCGTAGCCGCCCGCCCGCAGGCCGTGCGCTGTCCGCCCGGACAGCTTCAGCAACTCCCGCCTGATGCGTTCCGGGTCGTCGATGTCGGTCGCGAAGGTCTCCTCGGCCCCGATGCTCTTCTCCGGCACGTGCGGCGTCACCCGGCGCTCGTCCCGGCCCCAGGCCAGGGCGGCCAGGTGCGAGCCCTGGGCGACCCCGAGTTCGTGCTGGAGCGTGGCCAGCGGGGCGTGCGCGATGTCCGCCACCGTGCGCAGGCCCAGCCGGGCCAGCGCCTCCTCGGTCCGCTCGCCGACGCCCCACAGCGCCGAGACCGGCAACGCGTGCAGGAAGTCGAGCACGCCCGCGCGCGGCACCACGAGAAGCCCGTCCGGCTTACAGCGGGCGGAGGCGATCTTGGCCACGAACTTGGTCGGCGCGACCCCGACCGAGCAGGTGATGCCCTGCTGCCTGGCGACCTCAGCCCGGATGTGCCTGGCGATCACGGCGGGCGGCCCGAGCCGCCGCAGCGCGCCGGAGACGTCGAGAAAGGCCTCGTCGAGGGCAAGCGGCTCCACGTCCGGCGTGATCGTGCCGAAGATCGCCATCACCTCCTTGGAGGTGGCGGCATACATCCGGTGCCTGGGCGCGACGAACACGGCTCGCGGGCACATCCGCTGCGCCCGCGCCACCGGCATCGCCGAGCGCACCCCGAACGCCCGGGCCTGGTACGACGCGGACAGCACCACGCCCCGGCCGCTGGCCCCGCCCACGATGACCGGCAGGCCGGCGAGCTCGGGCCGGTCCCTGATCTCCACGCTCGCGTAGAACGCGTCCATGTCCACGTGCAGGATGGGGCAGCCGGTGTCGTCGGGATCCGCGTCTGGAGGACGTTCTGGGGCTGAGCCGGCGGTCATGACGGTCAGCGGTGGCCGAGCACGTGCAACTGCGCGGCGATGTCGCGCAGTGGCGGGGTGACCGCGGCGGCCGCCTCGAGCGCACGCAGCGCTTCGGTCCCGCCGGCCCCGCCCGCGTCCCCGTCGAGCAGCGCGCCGGGCACCAGCCCGCTGAAGATCCGCAGACCGTGCGCCTCCCCCGCGCGCAACCCGGCTCCCTCGATCAGCGCGGTCAGCGCCGGCAGGGTGAACCGCCGCGGCGGGCCGGACCCCTCCTCCACGTGTTCGCTCTCGAGCAGCTGGCGGGCCTCGGTGAACCGGCCGGCCAGCGCCCGGTGCAGGACCGCGGCCACTGCGTTGGACGCGAGCACGCTCACCGTGGCGGTCGACCGGAGCACGGCGGCGATCGCGGTCATCGCGTCGGCCGGCGAGTCGACGTACTCGAGCACGTTGTGGCAGATGACCAGGTCCGCCGCCTTCGTCCCCACCACGCTGTCCAGGCTGGCCGCATCGCCCTGCACCGCGGTCAGCCGCGCGCCCGCCTCGGCGGCCCGCCGCTGTGCCGCCGCCAGCGCGTCCGGGCTCGGGTCGACCACGGTGACGTGGTGCCCCAGGGCGGCGAACGGCACCGCCAGACCGCCGGTCCCCCCGCCCACGTCGACGATGTCCAGCGCCTGCCTGCCGCTTTCCGCCACCCGGGTCGAGACGACGTCGCGCAGGACATCCCAGACCAGCGAGAAGCGGACACCGTCGCGCCTGAAATCTGCCGCCACGCCAACCTCCTTCCAGGAGTCCAATGTAGTGCTGTGCTAGCCGGGGGGCGACCCCCCACGACCCCCCCGCACCTGGGGGGACCCATCCCAGACCCCCCTTGGGGGGGATCCATCCCCCCAGGCCCTCTGGCCCCCCTTGGGGGGGACCTATCCCCCCAGGCCCTCTGGCCCCCCTTGGGGGTGGTTACTTTCCGTCTTCGAGTGGTGAACTTCCGTGACCAACCTTACGTTATACAGCCGTGCGGAACTCTCAGATTCTTCTTTACGCCACCTGCCGGCAATTCCAGCGCAGCCGGAGCCGTCCACCGTATGCTCTTCGCCATGGCTGAGCACCTAGAGTTGCCACGCCCCTGGCGGCTGATCCTGACCGCAGGATGGAACCTGGCCGAATCCCTCGGTCTTCCCGTCGCGGGGTACTTCGTCGGCGCGAAACTCGGCGGCCGCGACGCCGGCATGCTGGCCGCGACCGCCGTGGTCTGGCTGACCGTGATCGGCCGCAAGGTCATCACCCGCAGCGTGCCTGGCCTGCTCACGATCTCGGCCCTGGTGCTCACCCTGCAGACGGCGGTGGTGATCGTCACCGGCAGCATGTTGTTCTTCCTGCTCCAGTTCCCGCTGGCCAACCTGGGCCTGTGCGTGCTGTTCGCGCGGACCGCGCCGACCCGCAAGCCGCTGGTCGCCCAGCTAGCCGCCGAGGTCGTCGCGCTTCGCCAGCCGTCGTCTCATCACCCTGGACTGCACCGGTTCTTCCAGGGCGCGACCTGGCTGTGGGCCGGGATCTTCTTCGTGTCCACCGTGGGCCTGGCCGTGCTGATGGTCTTCGAGACGGTCAAGGTGTTCCTGCTGCTCACCACGGCCGTCACCATAGGCGGCGTGGTCGCGGGCACGTTCCTGTCGGCATTCTGGTTCTTCCGGGTCCTGCACCGTTCCGGCCTGCG
>JBKQQQ010000288.1:0-3720 GCA_052144275.1 Streptosporangiaceae bacterium | reverse complement strand
ACGCGACCCGGCGGGCGCGTCGTGAGAGCCCCGCAGATCGCGTTCCCGGCCCTGGTCCAGGACTTCTTCCTGCGTCGCCTGATCGCCCAGCGGGGCGCCAGCGCCCGCACCGTGGAGGCCTACCGCGTTCTCCGAACTTGGCTGAGCGAGGACTCCACCCGCGGGTGGTAAGTCATGTGTCGTCAGGGTTTGAGCTGGCAGTGATGGTCTGCGGGGGCGGCCTGACTGAAGGCAGGCATTCCCGGGTCGATGGTGGCTCGGCGGCTGGCGGCGATGTAGTCCATCTGGGCGAGCTTGTCTTTGGCGGCGGCCAGATCGGCTTTACGGCCTTCGGCCTCGCCGAGCTGGCCGCGGTCCTGGGCTTCTTCGATGCGCACCGCGAGGTTCAGGATGATCTCGGCGAGGTGGAGTTTCTCGGCGGGATCAGGGCGAAGGAGCGGGCATCTCAGGCACGCGTTTTCGTGCGCGCATGGGGTTCCGTAGGCGCGGCCGCAGTCGCCGAGGGCGACTTTCCGGCGGGCGAAATGACCGCGGAATTCGTTCCATTCGGCGTCGGTGACGGGCCGGTATTCGTCGGCTGGGCGCAGGGCGCGGCGGCGGGCGATGAAGTCCCGGTGGGCGTTGATGGCCTGCTGGGGATAGATCGTGTTGTAGTTCATCGTGACGTTGATGTCCTTGTGGCCGGCGAGCAGCTGGCAGATGTGCGGCGGCATGCCGTTGGAGATCGCCTCGGTGATGAAGATCCTCCGGAAGTCATGGGGCTGCATGGTGAGCGGCTGCCCGGTGACGTCGGTGATCCCGGCTGCGGCCAGGGCTTTCTCCAGGAACAGCCGGACCGCGCTGTATGGGATCGGCCGGTTCTCCACGCCGAAGCGGCGCTGGAACAGCAACGGCACGGTGGCGTCGTCGAACTTCCGCTCATGGCGGTCGTAACGGCGCACGCAGGGAACCGCGCCGGTGACGTCACGGATCCGGGAGATGACCGCGCTGAGCACGCTGGTGAGCACCGGGCTTATTACTACCAGGCGCTCCTGGTCAGTCTTGGACGGGACGATGTGCAGCAGCGGGATTACCTCACCGGTGCCGTCGTCCCGGTACTGGATCAGGCTGTGGTGGGAGATCTCGCCGAGCTCTTCAACCCGGATGCCTGTCTCGTTGAGGGTTTCGGTGCACGCCCGGGTCCAGAACGCGTTGTCTTCAGCCGCGGTGAGATCGGCACGCACGCCGCTGGCAGGGTCTTCGGCCCACACGCGGACCGCTTGCCTTCCGGCTGAGGTGACCGTCCGGCGCAGCGTGGCGCCACCGGAGGTGAACAGCTCACCGGGCGCCGTGGCGGCCGCTGCGGCGAGGCGTCCGGCCGTGGCCGTGCGCTGGGCGCGGACGTGGGCCAGCAGCGCGGGCATCGCGGGGAGCCGTTCGCGGGTCCGCTGGTCCATCCGTGACTTGCGCTGGGTTTTGGTCTTCCGCAACGCGACGGCAGTTTCTTTCACCGGGTTGGGTGCCACCCAGGCGGCCCAGCGGCCGGGGTCATCGGCAGCCCACTGTGCGATGTCGGCATAGAACGTACGGACGGTGACCAGCAGCTGGTCGGCGTTGATCCGGGGTTCGGTAGCGCTGGCGGGGTGCTCGCCGGCCCGGGCCGGCTTGACCTTGATGCGCTGTTTCCATGCGGTGGCGGCCTCGGCGCTCAGCGCCAGCGAGTCGATGCCCGGATGGTGCACTTCCAGGTCGCGCCAGAACAGCCGGCCCAGATCGTCGGCCAGGCGGCGCAGCGTGGAGAAATCCAGGGCAGGCTGCCGCTCGGCCAGGTAGGTGACCAGCAGGTTACGCACTGGGCGGCACTCGATGCCGCACTTGCCGATCAGTTCCTCGATGGCAGGCTGCCCCCGCCAGCGGACCATCCGGATCGTCGGCGGGGCCAAGGCCTCCAGCATTCCGGCCGCGTGCAGCAGCTGGTAGAAGTACGGGCTCCGGGCCTGCCATGAGCTAGATGCCCCGGCCGCTGCGGTCAGCAGCTCCAGGCAGTCACCGGCACAGACGCTGGCGACACCGCCGCCTTTGGCGGCCACGATCGCCGCGATCCGGTGCAGCGCAACTCCGGTGGCCGCCAGGTTTACGGGCGTGGCCTGAGCACGTGCGGACACGGCGGCGAACCCGTAGGGATCACGGACCCGCTCCAGCTCGGCCGCCAGGAACTTGGGGGTCCGGGAGCCAAGCAGCCAGGCCAGGCCCGGCCGCAGCACGTCGGCGGCGATCAGGCCCAGCAGGCCCGGCGCCACCGCATGCTGATCACGCTGGCGCGGTTTGCCCTCGCTGCCGCGCAGGTTCCACGCCAGCGGCAGCAGCCGCCAGTCGGCGGCCGGATCGGCCTCAGCGCCCGCGGCGAGCCAGCGGTCCTGCCAGCTGCCACCGGGCTGGTCAGCAAGCCAGCCCAGCACGATCGCCATACCGCGGCGGCGGGCTCGTTCCGGGGCACTGCCGGTCTTGGGGAACGGCGCGGCGATCAGGTGACCCCACACCTGATCGCGGCCCATCAAGGTCACCGGCCAGGCAGCAGGGACCGCCCGGGGCGGGAACCGGCCCAGCAGTTCCCGGTCATCGATCTTCCTGCGACCCGGCCCGCGGGCGGTGCCAGCGACCGCTGCGGACTGCGCGGTCACCTGGCCGACGGCGGTCACGACCCGTCCGTGCCGAACAGGATGCGCAGGCTGGCGGGGTCATATACCGGTGCGGCGCCCGGCTCCGTGCCCGGCGCGGCCGTCGCCGGCGCGGGCTGGCCGCGGCGCTGGAAGTACGCGACAGCGGAGGCGATGACATCCTCGGGCAGCGGGTTCAGGTAGACCTGCGTGGTGGACAGATGCCGGTGACCCAAGATCCACTGGATGTCGGTGAGCAGCATCTTCGGGTCACGGGCCATTCTGTATGCCGCAGTGTGCCGCAGATCGTGCAAAGAGTAATCGGCGCCGAGCACCGCGCCCGCCCGGGTGAACATCATCCGCGCCGCATCGTAGGTCAGCTGCCGGTACGGCGGCCGCAGCGTCCACCACAACGGATCATCGGCAGCGAAGGTGACCTTCCCCTGCAGCCGGTGCTGATACAACGCCAGGTAAACGAACGCATCCGGGCAGGCGGGCAGCTCCTGAATCGCCCGGGAGCCCTTGCGGACCACGCTGATCACCTGACGGGCCGGGTCAGGGTCGCCAGCGGTTGAGCCCAGCAGCTCCGCCGCCCGCGCCCCGCTGGACACCCAGAACGCCACCAGCGCCCGGTCACGATCCGAACGCAGCGCCGTGAACACCTTCGTGAACATGTCATCGGGGATCTGCCGCGGCAGCCTGCAGGCCAGCCTGGGCCGGTACAAGCCGGCGTGCTCGGACCTGAAGGGGTCCATCGGGTTGTGGTGCGGATGAGCCCGCCCGTGCCGGGCCAGCGGAAACGGGTTCACCATCGGCCCGGATCCGGCGTCCAGGTGAAACTCATAGAACGTGCGGGTCACCGTCTCGCAGTGCGCCACCGTCGATGCCGCATACCTGCGGCCCGGGGAGGACTTGCCGGTCACCGGGTTCACCGCCCCCGGATCCGGCCGCGGGGCCGGTGCATCGCCGGGTCGCCGCCAATGCGGGCGGGCCGGCTTGTCGGCCAGCTGAAGCCAGCGGCAGAAGTCCCGCGCTTCGGCCCGGGTCGCCTGATCCCACGGCACCGAGATCGCCCACAGGAACC
>JBKQQQ010000287.1:0-2690 GCA_052144275.1 Streptosporangiaceae bacterium | reverse complement strand
CCTGCCCCCACCGTGCCACCGGCGGGATCGCAAACCTGCTCGCAGGCGGCCAGGTGAGCCCGCCCCGGCTGGCGGGAATCACGCGTCTGCGGCGAGGTTCTTGTGCTCTTCCCGGAGTTGCCGCTTGAGGATCTTGCCGCTGGGGTTTTTCGGCACGGCGTCGGCGATGACGACGCGCTTGGGGGTCTTATACCCCGCCAGCAGCCTGCGCGTGTGCGTGATCACCGCTTCCTCGGTGAGCGAGGCGCCTGGCTTGGGGACGACCACGGCGACGACCGCCTCCACCCACCGCGGGTGGGCCACGCCGAAGACGGCGACTTCGGCCACGCCGCCCATCTGGTAGATGGCCTCTTCCACCTCGCGGCTGGCCACGTTCTCCCCGCCGGTCTTGATCATGTCCTTCTTGCGGTCCACCACGGTGAGGTAGCCGTCCTCGCTCATGACGCCCAGGTCGCCGGAATGGAACCAGCCGTTACGGAACGCCGCGGCGGTCATCGCCTCATCCTTGTAATAGCCCAGCGTGGCGTGCGGGCCGCGGTGCACGATCTCGCCGACTGTGCCGGGCGGCACCGGCACGTCATCGTCGTCGACCAGCCTGGTTTCCACGTTGAGCGCGGCCCGGCCCGCCGAGCCAGCCCGGCTGACCTGCTCGTCCGGCCCGAGGATCGTGGCGAGCGGGGCCATCTCCGTCTGGCCGTAGAAGTTCCACAGCCGGATGCCGGGCAGCCGCTGCCGCAGTTCACGAAGCACCTCGACC
Organism: Streptosporangiaceae bacterium; assembly: GCA_052144275.1. GTDB lineage: Bacteria > Actinomycetota > Actinomycetes > Streptosporangiales > Streptosporangiaceae > Palsa-504. The sequence continues at coordinate 1,933 of JBKQQQ010000287.1, read as the reverse complement.
GGCATCGCCGAGGCGCCGTAGTAGCCCTTGCGCAGCGAGCTGAGGTCTGCCTGGCCGAACTGCGGGGACCGCAGCAGAGCGATCCACACCGTCGGCGGGCAGAACAGCTTCGTCGCGCGCTCCGACTCGATCGTCCTCAAGATCGCGGCCGGGTCGGGCGCCGGCAGCACGATGCTGGTGGCACCCAGGTAAATGTCCGGCCCGAGGAAGCAGTCCAGCTGCGCGCAGTGGTATAGCGGCATGGCGTGCACCTCGACGTCCTCGCCGTCCATGCCGCCGTCAACGACGCAGGAAACGTACTGCCACATCAGCGAGCGGCTCGACAGCATCGCGCCCTTGGGCCGGGACTCGGTGCCGGAGGTATACATCAGCCGCAGCGGGTCATCGTCACCGACATTGACCTGCGGCGGCGTGCCCTCGCGGTCGATCCATTGCTGGACATCAGCCCACCCGGCCGACACACCATCCCCGCGCAGCCGGATCACCGCGCGCACCGGGACATCCAGCCCGGCCGCCTCGATCGCCTTGCCGGCCGTGGCGGCCAGCCCATCCTCGGCCACGAACGCCGACGCCCGGCTGTGGCCCAGGATGTAGGCAATCTCGCCCGGGCCGAGCATGAAATTGACCGGCACCAAGACCACCCCCAGCCGGGCCGTCGCGAACGACAAGACCGGGAACTGCCAGCAATTGTGCGACAGCAGCGCCAGCCGGTCGCCCTTCCTCAGGCCCTCGGCCGCCAGCGCAGCCGCCGTCCGCGACACCGCCGCCTCCAGCTCCGCGAACGTCAGCCGGGTCTCACCACCGATGATGGCCAGCCTGCCCGGCACCCGCGACGCGGTGCGATGCAGCATCTCGCTGATGCCCTGCCGCCGAGCCAACCCCACCAGCACGCCGCCGGTATCCTCAGCCACGATGCCTCACCTCCCGCCAGTTCCCACGCCAACGGTGCACTGGCCCTCCAGCACCCCGGCAGAGGCGAAAGTCACCCCGCCGGCAGGCCCAGATGACATCCGGCAAGCCAGGACATCGCCGGACCCGGCTGCGGATACCCCGAATCAGCCGCCGCCAGCCTCCGGGCTGGCACCGCGAGCCAGGCCACCGATCGGATAGCGGCCGCAGGACAGCAAAACGCGCCGGCCTGAGCTCGGACGGCCCATCGGCTGAATGCCTCTTCGATGCCCTGTCCTGGGCAGCAGCGAGCAGGTCCAGCAACTCGCCGAAGTCGTGGTCCCGGAGTTGAGCGCATAGGCGGCGGCGAGTGCCGCCTGCGCCTGCTGCGTGAGCAGATACGGGGCGGAACGCCGCATCAGGTCGGCCCGTTCCGCTACCGAGTCGCGGCTGATCCATTCGTCGGCATATTCGATGACCGCTTGCGGGATCTGTTCGGTCGCCCAGAGCGGAAGGACGCCGGACTTCAGCAGGGACGGCGCAGCGGCCGAGTTCCGGGCCAGGTTTAGTGCCGCCTGCCCTATAGCGCGGCGAGCATGACCGACCCCTGTTGAATAGCCAGCCGCCGCGGCGAGCCGCGCGGCACCGGCCAGGTCGGTGCCTGCTCCGGGGTCGTCACCGTGCGACGACAGGTAGAGTACGCCGCCTGCCTGGAGTGTGGAACCTGCCTCGCTGTCGCCGCCTCCGGCGCCTTGAAATGGCGCTACCCTCGCGGCGGGTTCGGTGTCCAGTTCCGCGAAGGGTAGCGCCCGGTGCCGGGCTGCATCACTTACCGCTGAAGGACGTAGGTGCCTGGTGCGGGACCCAGTGGCCGGAATTTCGCGTTGCCCAGCGTGCGCGGGGCTTGCTTCATGCCGCCGCTGCGGTCGGCCAGCCACGTGGTGTAGTCAGGCCACCAGCTGCCCTGCACCGTCTCGGCCTGGGCCAGCCACTCGCGGTGATCGGGCGGGTTACCGGGCGCGAGCCGGTAGGTCGCCTTCGGGTT
>JBKQQQ010000286.1:0-5543 GCA_052144275.1 Streptosporangiaceae bacterium | reverse complement strand
CCCGTCGAACGCAGCCGGGTTCACCACCGCGGGGCCGTAGGTGGCGTAGGAACCCTGGGCGCTGAGCCCTGCGTAGCCGTTGGCGAAACCCTGGACGTTGATCCCTGAGATGGGCAGCAGGTCCAGCGCCCAGTAAGGCGACGCCGGGTTCCTGGGCCGGAACAGGCCGGTGACCTGTAGCGAGGTCGACGCCCCGCCGGACTGGGGGGTGGCCGTCAGCACCGAGCCCACGGTCACGTGCAGCTGGCTGGCCGCAGCGGCCGGCAGCGCCACGGGCACCGGACCGCCGTGGTGCGGCGGACCTGGCCACTTCCCGGCGGTCAGCGTCGCCTGGGCGCTGATCCCTTCCACCGACGCGGGCTGGATCTGCCTGATAGCCGTGCTTTTGGCCGACGACGAGAGCTGGAGCGGGGCCGCCCACAGCGCGCTTTCCATCTGGAAACCAACCCCCGGCCAAGCCTTGCGCAGCGTGGCCCGGATCTGCTGCGAGTCGGCGGCGGCCTCGCCGGCGTCGACCTCGCCGGACAGGCTGATCACCCGGCCCTGCGGGGCGGCGAGGATGCCCTGCGCTCCGAGCGGGATCACCGCGCCGGCGAAGGTCCAGAGCACGGCCGCGAGCCCGGTGGCCAGCAGCACCGTGACCGCGACGCAGGCCAGGAGCAGCCACGAGGACCTGGCCCGGCGGACGAGGAACGTCACCCCCAGCCCACGCACCCGTCGCCCCTACGTTCCCGGGGTGCTGCTGACCAGGGTGCTGCTGACGGACCCGTCCTCCAGCACGATGACCTTGTCGGCCAGGTCGATCAGCGCCTCGTCGTGGGTGGCGACCAGGGCGGTGATCCCCTCGGAACGCACCACGCTGAGCAGCAGCTCCATGATCTGCCGGCCGGTCTCCAGGTCGAGCTGGCTGGTCGGCTCGTCCGCGATCAGCAGGCCCGGCCGGCCCGCCAGCGCGCGGGCGATGGCCACCCGCTGCTGCTGGCCACCGGAAAGCTCACCCGGGCGGTGCGCGGCGTGGCTGGCCATCCCGGTCAGCGCCAGCATCGCCGCGACCCGCTCCCGGCGCTCGCTGGGCCGCAGGCCCTCGATGCGCAGCGGAATCCCGACATTCTCCGCCGCGGACAGCATCGGCACGAGCCGAAGGACTGGAAGATGAACGCGACCGTCTCCCGCCGCAGCGTCAGCCGCTCCCGCTCGGGCATCCGGTTCACCTCGCGGCCGTCCACCCACACCCGCCCGGCCGTCGGGTCGTCCAGGCCACCGATGATGTTCAGCAGCGTGGTCTTGCCGGAGCCGGATCGCCCGCGCAAGGCAACGAGCTGACCACGGTCTACCGTGAGCGAGACCCCGCGCAGGGCATGGACGGCCGTATGCCCGCTGCCGAAGGTCCGGCAGATACCGTCCGCCGCCACCATGACCTGTGGCGGCGGGCCGGCATTACCTGTGCCGAGCGCCAAGTGTGCCTGGCCGGAGCTCATTCCCATCCTTTACAGAGGTGGCTACGGTACCGGCCTGGTTAAGCGGCCAGCAGAGGGACGAGTACCTGCGCGTCGGGGCTTCCTCAGCCCGTCGCCGGGTCCCATCCGGGAGCGGTCTGGTAACCGGCCGTGCCGCCCGGGTACGGCATGGTCTGAATGTTGCTACCGGTAGTAATGTCGTGGAAGGCCTTGTGGTAGCTGGAGCTGCGGGCGATGCCGTAGATGGCGGGGTTGACGAAGCCAAGGTCGTGGTGGGCGTACTGGTCGGCCAGCGCCATGAGTCCCCCCACAGCGGCGCGGAGGCGCTGGTGCCGGCGGCCGAGGTGATCGATGTCTCGCCGCCGTCGGCAACGACGATCGAGAGGCCGCCCTGCTGATCAGCGTCACCGGCCACGTCGGGCACGCCCCTCATCGTCGAGATCCCGGGGACGCCATCCTGATAGGCGGGACGGGCATACAGGTGGCTGAAGCCGCCCCCCGATGCTCCGCTGGACTGACTAAAGCCGGCCTGGCCATTCCAGGCGGTCTCGCTAAGGTAGGCGCCGCTCGAGGGATACACGGTGAGCGCGGTGCCGCCAACGGCCAGCACGAGCGGGTCGGAGGCCGGAAGGCTGACCTCCTTGGCCGGCGTGCCCCCGAACCAGGCGTCGCTGAACGCGCCGTTGTCACCGGAGGTGGCGACCACCGTGACGTGGTGAGCGGCCGCTCCCAGCAGGATGGAGTGCATCTGGGCCACCTGAGCCTTGGTGAGAAGTGTTCCCCCAGACTCAAGCTGATCGAAACCACGTCGGTGCCGGAGACAGCGAGCCGCAATCCGGCGATCATGTCCGCGGTCGCGGTCGCGGCGCTGTCCAGGAAGTCAGAAGGAATCAGGACCACCCGGAGGGTGGCGGCGGGGGCGACCGCGTGCACCGTCTCGACGTCCTGGATCTCCTCGCTAGTCGCCTGCCATGGCGAGGCCGAGCCGGCCAGGGTGGTCACGACCTCAAGCCGCGCGGCGGGCAGCTTGAACATGCTGTCGAATGCCTTCAGGGCCTGGCGGATATCGGCGGAATTCGGGCCCTGAACAGTGGACGAGCCTGCCGGGGCGCTGGAGGACACGGCTGTCGGGGACGAGGCTGCCGGGGCGCTGGGGGGCGGGGCAGGGTCAAGGACCGTCACCGTCTCGCCGCGGCCGTCGATCCCCCTGTCCAGCAAGGGCTGGATGCCGTACGCGACCCGGAACAGGTGCGGGGCAATGCAGGAGGCGCAGCCGGAAACCACGCCGGCCGGGGTAGCCGCGCCGCTCGCCGTTGCCGCGCCGCGCGCCGTTGTGCCTGAGCTTCCCGTGCATCCTGCGATCGAGACCACGCTCAGCAGCAGTGCGACGGCGAGCAGGTGCGCTCGCCGTGAGCGGGTCAGCCGTGCCGGATGGATGCTGTCGCGCATCTGGCCTCCTTCAGCTGTCCTCCGGGTTCCGGCAGGATCAACGCGAGCACGAACGCTACCGAGAGGAGCCTTCGGAACAGGCGCAGCGGCACCGGCGAACGCCGGGTCCGCAGCGTCCGGGCTCATCTATGGACAAGTTCTGTGTGAGTGCCAGCGCCCGCAGTCCAGCCGGGACTCACACCTACGCACGGCCTGCACCGCCGCGATCAGCCTCACCCGGAACGCAGCAGAGCGGGCGCACCTGATCCGGGCCCGCGCCGGACTCGCCTGAGCGCCGCCTGGACACCGTAGCCGACGGCCACCGCCAGGCACCCGGCGATGATGAGACCCGGTACAAGGGGAACGGTCATTGTGATGAAGCCCTCCGAGACCGGGGTGAGCCAGCTAGAGTGACCGGTGAACGCCCCCACGCCGCTCACGTTAAGCGCGAACAGCAGCGCCGTTACCAGCAGGAAGAAGCTCGCCGTTACCGGCGGGGACAGCGAATCCCGGCCCGGGGTTCCGCGCCAGGCCAGCTGGCGTGCGGCCAGCCGGCGAGTGGCCAGCAGAGCCAGGCCGCCCGCCGCCACGGCCGCGCAGGGCAGCGCCATCACAGCCGGGCTGGTGATCGGCACCACAAAGCTGGGCGAGCACTGGCAGAGCGACGTGCTGGCCGTGACCACCTGGACGCCCGGCGCCCAGGCCGGGTCGAAGTGCAGCCAGAACACCGTGGCGAGGCCGCCGGCACCGACGGTCGTCGCCAGGAGCCCGGCGAGCTTCCACGCGGCCATGGCCACCGCGCCGGCCGTGACACTCCGCCGGCGGTGCGCCCAGATCACGGCCCGGACCGGCCCGAAGCTGGAGATGGCGGCCTGCTGGGCCTCCAGCTCGGTCATCCCGACCGCCAGCCCCGCCGCGGCGGTCTCGCGCAGATGGTCCTCGGCTTCGGCCAGGATGAGCTCCGCCTCGGCCGCCGGGACCCGTAGCCCGGCGTGCAGCTCCGCCAGGTACCCGGTGATCGGGTCGCGGGCCGCCCCGATCATGCCGACCACCCCGGCTCGGCCTGAGCCGGGGTGGCGGCCGGCGGCCATACGGCCTGGGCCGCCCAGCCGAGCACCGCGTGCACCCCGCCGGCGAACCTACGCCACTCGGTCTGCTGGGCGGCCAGCGCGGCCGCCCCCTGGTCGGTCAGCCCGTAGACGCGGCGCCGGCGCCCCTCCGCCTGGTCCCAGGTGCTGACCAGCAGGCCGGCATCCTCCAGCCGGTGCAAGGCGGGATAGATGGTCCCCTCGGGCAGGTCGAACGTGCCCCCGCTGCGGTCGCGCAGCGCCGAGATGATCGCGTACCCGTGCGCGGGACCGGAGGAGAGTACCGACAGCAGCAGCAGGTCCAGGTTTCCCTTGAGCCGTTCACGGTCCATACCACGGATCACTATGCCTAGCAGTACGAGGCGTCAACGGCGTCGCCGTGGCCCTCGGCTCCCGGTGACACCGGTTGCTTCCGGCGGCCGCGCCACCACCTCGGCGGCCCGCGATACGCAGCGGAACCCCGACGTTCTCCGCCGGGGTAACATAAAAACCGCAGGTGGGGCGGGTGGGGCTCGAACCCACGACCGGCGGATTATGAGAAGTACGGCCCCATGCGCCATGCGCGCTAGCTGCGCAGACGACACGAATCATTGCACTGACGGCACTCACCGCGCTGGGATTATCTGGCGCGCCGGTCCACGAACCGGTCCACGGCCGCAGCGCCCGATCCCTTTGTCCTGCTACTGTACGTAACATCGCCAACAGCGCCCGGCCTGCATCCGCGCGAGCGAGCTCGGCGGTCACGGAGCCGATGGTTTTACAGACGGTTGCCGTCGTCTTGGGAAACGTACTCTGACCTGCGTGTTTGCCGCGGGCGAGTTAGTGGTGGAGATGGCTGTCCCGCAAATGTCCCATGGATGGCCTCGGCTAACCCAAGCAGCCACAGAAGCTCCTCGTCAGCGCCGCTGGCCCCTGTGCGGCTAGTCCCGCCTCCGTCATCAGTCCCGTCGTCGTCATTGCTAGCCCGGGCAGCCACATCCCTTTCAGCAGTCCCGAGAAACCGTTGCTGACCTCCTGGGCGGCGGATGTCAAGGCGGTGGATGGAGAATCGGGGAGTAGCAGCGCGTTCGTTTCGGATTCGCAGTATCACGGCGCTGAATTAGTGGCGTGGGCATGACCATCTTGGTGCCCCGGCCTCGGCTAGCGGACGACGACACTCAGGGGGACCATAGTCACACATATTGGAGCCGGACGGCACTGCCCGTGGCTGCCGCAGGTGGTAGCGGTGATGGCAAGCGGCGCAACGGGCGCGGCGCCTCGTAGCGAAATGGAGGGGGACAACCTCGTAGCGAAACGGAGAGTAGGACAATGACGACCATCGGGGTAATCGTTCTCATTCCTTTGTATCTATGCCTGTTCCTGTTCCCGATCTGGGAGGGCCTGCTTGCCTGGCGCAAGAACCGCAAAGCCATCGCTGTACTGATCTACCTGGGATGCGCAGTTGGCTTTGGCTGGGTGATCGCCTTGCTTGCGCTGCCAGTGGTGAAGCCATGGCGGTTCAACCGGGACTACAGCCCGAACCCGAGGAGCATCGGCGGATGCGGCACTGCCTTCCTCGGAGCGGCTCTCG
>JBKQQQ010000285.1:0-8762 GCA_052144275.1 Streptosporangiaceae bacterium | reverse complement strand
TGGACGCCTCGGTCAGCAGTTGGTCGTCGGGGTGCGCGGTCGTGGCCAGCGACTCCTCGACCCGGATCAGGTCGTCAAGTACCTCCGCCGCGAGGGTGGAGTCCGGAAAATCTAGGGGAACTGCGGTGATCACATGCTCTCCACGTCATCGGCACGCGCGAACGCCTCGAACTTCCGAGTATGCCCGTTCCGCCCAGTGCCAACCAACACCGGACCGACCAGGGCCCGGCGCCGCACGAGCGATCCGGCACGATGCCGCGCGGGCGATCCGGCCTGCGTCTTAGACAACGAACAACTGATTCGCCGCATGGCCGGCCAGGTTCAGGAGCGGTTCCGGCACGATACCGAACACCAGGGTCGCCGCGGCGCCGACCGCGACCGCGGCGCCGGTGAACACGCTCGGCACCACCACTTCTGGTCCGTCGGTGATCGGGTCGCTGAAGAACATCAGCACGATCACGCGGACGTAGAAGAACGCCGCGATCGCGCTGCTCAGTACGCCGACGATCACTAGCGGCGTCTCGCCCGCGGCGATCGCGGCCTGGAAGACGGCGAACTTCCCGGTGAATCCGCTGGTCAGCGGTATGCCCGCGAAAGCAAGCAGGAACAGTGCGAAGACACCCGCCACCAGCGGCGACGTGCGGCCCAGGCCCGCCCACCTGGACAGGTGCCCGGCCTCGCCGCCGGGGTCGCGCACCAGGGTGATCACCGCGAACGCGCCGACCGTGGTCAGACCGTAGGTGGCCAGGTAGAACAGGCTGCTCGACAGGCCCGCGACGCTGGTCGCGATGACCGCGGTCAGGACAAACCCAGCGTGCGCGATCGAGGAGTAGGCGAGGAGCCGCTTGACGTCGGTCTGGGTGATGGCGATGACGGCGCCGACGACCATGGTGAGGACGGCGACCACCCAGAGCGCGGGCCGCCAGGACCAGCTCACGGTGCCGAACGCCACGTAGAAGACGCGCAGCAGCGCGCCGAAGGCCGACACCACCACGCAGGACGCCATCAGCGCGGTGATCGGCGTCGGCGCGCCCTGGTAGACGTCGGGCTTCCAGCTCTGGAAGGGCACCGCGCCGATCTTGAACAGCAGCCCGATGCCGACCAGCGCGATACCGGCGAACAGCAGCGTCAGGTTGGCGGTGTTGCTGGACGCCGCGGACGCGATGCCGGACAGCGACACCGAGCCAGCGAAGCCGTAGAGCATGGCCACGCCGAACAGGAAGAAGGCCGAGGAGAACGCGCCGAGCAGGAAGTACTTCATGGCCGCCTCGTGCGAGAGCAGCCGGCGCCGCCGGGCCAGGCCGCACAGCAGGTACAGCGGCAGCGACAGCACCTCGAGCGCGACGAACATGGTCAGCAGGTCGTTCGAGGCCGGGAAGAGCATCATCCCGCCGACCGCGAACATCGTCAGCGGGAAGATCTCGGTGTGCATGATCCCGGCGGCCAGGCCCTCGCGTTCCTCCGGGCTGCCGGGCGTCGCGGCCGCCTGCGCGGCGAACGGGCTGTTGCTCGTGTCGCCGATGAGCAGCAGGCTCACGAAGGCGAGCACCACGATGGTGCCCTGGATAAACAGGGTGGGACGGTCGACCCCGACCGCGCCCATCGCGGCGACGTGGCCCGGGCTGCCGTCGGCGAAGATGGTGCTATTCGCGGCTACCACGATGGTCAGGATGAACGCGGCGGCCAGGGAGCCCAGTGCGAGCACCAGCTGGATGGTGCGGCGCACCGAACGCGGCGCGAACGCCTCGACCAGGACGCCCACCACCGCCGCGCTGAAGACGACCAGCATCGGCGCGAGCTGGCCGTATTCGATGTGCGGCGCGCCGATGGTCGTGTCGGCTAGGACCCCGGTCACGGTGCGATTCCCTTCTGCGCTGCGGTCGTCGTATAACCGGCCGCGGGATGAGCGGGCACCGGATCGGTCACGTGCACCTGCGCCATCGTCACGCGTACCGCCGGGTTGATGATGTCGAGCACCGGCTTGGGATAAACCCCGGCCCCGATGAGCAGCACGACCAGCGGCGCGACCGCGAGCAGTTCCCGCAGCCGCAGGTCCTTCATCCCGGCCACCTCGTCGCGGACAGGGCCGGTCATCGTCCGCTGGTACATCCACAAGATGTAGATCGCGGCCAGGATGATCGCGGAGGTGGCGATGATGGCGGGCAGCTTGTACCGGGAGAAGGTCCCGACCAGGACGAGGAACTCGCTGACGAAGGTGGACAGACCGGGCAGCGAGAGCCCGGCCAGGCCGGAGACCAGGAAAAGCCCGGCGAGCAGCGGGGCGACCTTCTGCACGCCGCCGTAGTCCGCGATCCGGTCGGTGCCCCGCCGGGCGATCAGGAACCCGGCCAGGATGAACAGCGCGCCGGTGGCGAACCCGTGGTTGACCATGTAGAACGTCGCCCCGGACACGCCCTGGCTGGTCATCGCGAAGATGCCGAGGGCGATGAAGCCGAAGTGCGAGATCGAGGTGTAGGCGATAAGCCGCTTCATGGACTGCTGGCCGATCGCGACGATGGCCCCGTACAAGATCCCGATCACGGACAGCGTGATGACCAGCGGCGTGAAGTACTTCGCGCCGGCCGGGAACAGCTCCCAGCAGTACCGCAGCATCCCGAACGTGCCCACCTTGTCCAGCACGCCGACCAGCAGCACCGCCGCGCCGGGCGGCGACGCCGCGGCGGCGTCGGGCAGCCAGGTGTGGAACGGCCACAGCGGCGCCTTGATCGCGAACGCGATGAAGAACCCGAGGAACAGCCATTTCTGCACGGTCGGGCTCAGCGACACGTGGATCAGCACGTTGAACAGGAACGTGCCGTGGTGCCCGGTCGCGGCGCTTTCGGTGGAGTACACGTACAGCGCGATGATCGCGACCAGCATGAGCAGCCCGCCGAGCAGGCTGTAGAGCAGGAACTTGACCGCCGCGTACTGCCGCTTGCCGACGCCGTAGCTGCCGATCATGAAGTACATCGGCACCAGCATGGCCTCGAAGAACACGTAGAACAGGAAGACGTCGGTGGCCGCGAAGACGCCGATCATCATCGTCTCGAGCACCATCATCAGCGCGAAGTACGTCTTGACGGAGTGCCGTCCGGGCTCCGCGTCGTGCCACGAGGCCAGGATCACCGCCGGCATCAGCACCGCGGACATGGCGATGAGCACCAGCGCGATGCCGTCTACGCCCACCGCGTAGTGCACGCCGAACTGCGGGATCCACGAGTAGATCTCGGTGAACTGGTAGTTCGGCCCGCCGACCTGGAACTTGACCGCGATGATGATCACCACGACCAGCGTCAGCAGCGAGAACGCCAGCGCCGTCCACTTGGCCAGGGCGTTGCGCGCCTGCCGGTCGGCCTCGGCGCTGTCGGTCGGCAGACCGGGGATCGCCGCGATCACGATGGCGCCGAGCAGCGGGACCGCGCCCGCCACGGTCAGCCAGGGAAAGCCGTTCATCTACAGCCTCACCGCCAGGAGCAAGGCGACCAGCACAGCGGCGCCGAAGAACATGGAAAGCGCGTAGGAGCGGACGAAACCAGTCTGCAGCCTGCGCCACCGGCCCGACGTCCCGCCCACCAGCGCGGCCAGCGAGTTCACCAGGCCGTCCACGCCGCGGTTGTCGAAGTACACCGACAGCCGGGTCAGCCACTGGCCGGGCCGCATCAGGACCGATTCGTTGAACGCGTCGCCGTAGAGGTCCTTCCTGGCGGCGACGACGGGAAAGCTCCCGCGCGGCGCTTCCGCGAGAACCGGGACCCGCCCGTAGATCACCCACGCGATACCCACGCCGGCCAGGGCCAGTACCAACGCGAGTATCCCGGGGACGGTGAAAAAGCCATGCGAGGTGGGCGGTACCCCGACGACCGGGGCGAGCCAATCCTGAAGCCGGTCGTTGATGATGAGGAACGCGCCGGCCCCGACCGAGCCGATCGCAAGCACGATCATCGGCGCGGTCATCACCGGAGGCGACTCGTGCGGATGTGCCTCGGGCGCCCACCGCGACTTCCCGTACCAGGTCATGAGCATCATCCGGGTCATGTAGAACGCGGTGATGCCCGCGCCGATCAGCGCGCAGGCGCCGAGTATCCAGCCTCCCGTGCCGTGCTGGCCGAAGTCCGCGTCGATGATGGGGTCCTTGGCGAAGAACCCGGAGAACGGCGGGATGCCGATGATGGCCAGGTACGCCAGGCCGAACGTCACGTAGGTGACTGGCAGGTAGCGGGCCAGCCCGCCGTAGCGCCGCATGTCCTGCTCGTCGTTCATGCCGTGTATCACCGAGCCCGCGCCGAGGAACAGCCCGGCCTTGTAGAACCCGTGCGCGAGCAGGAGCGCGATCGCGAACACATACCCGGCGGGCCCGAGGCCGGCCCCCAGGAACATGTAGCCGATCTGGCTCATGGTGGACCCGGCGAGCGACTTCTTGATGTCGTCCTTAGCGCAGGCGATGATGCCGCCGAACAGCAGCGTGACCGTGCCCACCAGGGCCACCGCTATCCGCGCGTCGGGCGCGAGCGCGAGGATCGGGTTGGACCGCACCAGCAGGTACACCCCGGCGGTGACCATGGTGGCCGCGTGGATCAGCGCCGACACCGGGGTCGGGCCCTCCATCGCGTCCAGCAGCCAGGACTGCAGCGGCACCTGCGCCGACTTGCCGCACGCGCCGAGCAGCAGCAGCAGCCCGAGCGCGGTGGCCACCCCGCTGCCGCCGCGGTTCACCGAGCCGAACACCCCGGTGAACGACACCGTGCCGAACTCGGCGAACATCAGCATGATGGCGAGGGACAGCCCGGCGTCGCCGACCCGGTTGGCGATGAACGCCTTCTTGGCCGCGACCGCCGCCGAGTTCTTGTACTGCCAGAACCCGATCAGCAAGTAGGAGGCCAGGCCGACGCCCTCCCACCCGGCGTACAGCACCAGGTAGTTGTCGGCCAGGACGAGCAGCAGCATGGCCGCGAGGAACAGGTTCATGTAGCCGAAGAACCGGCGCCGTTCGGGATCATGAGCCATGTAGCCGACCGAGTAGATGATGATCATCGACCCGACGCCGGTGATCAGCAGCACGAAGCAGATCGACAACTGGTCGATGAGCAGGTTCATGTTCACCTGGAAGCCCGCCACCGGGATCCAGGAGTACAGGTGCACGTCCTGGCTGCGGTTGGTGTCCCCGAGCAAGGTGAAGAACGCGATCACGCCGTACACGAACGCCGCCAGCGGCATCGCCACGCCGAGCAGGTGCCCCCACCGGTTGGTGCGCCGGCCGCCGACCAGCAGCACCGTGGCGCCGACGAGCGGGAAGGCGAGCAGCAGCCACGACAACCGCAGCGCGCCGCTGGCCGGGACGGTGGTCTCGGTGGCGGCCAGCACCGTCACGGCATGACCAGCGGTCAAGCCTGTCAACGTCGTCATCCCTTCAGCTCAGTACTTCAGCAGGTTCGCGTCGTCCACCGACGCGGACCTGCGGGCCCGGTAGATCGCCATCAGGATCGCGAGGCCCACGACGACCTCGGCGGCCGCTACCACCATCACGAAGAACGCGATGACCTGCCCGTCCAGGTTGCCGTGCATGCTGGCGAACGCGACGAACGCCAGGTTGCACGCGTTCAGCATCAGCTCGATGCACATGAAGACGACAATGGCGTTGCGCCGGACGAGCACGCCGACCCCGCCGATCACGAACAGGATCACGGACAGCGCCACGTAGTGCACCGGGCTCACGAGTCAACCCTCCCGGACGGCGTGGGCTCCCGCTCGCCGCTTTCCGCCGTAATCGCCGGCGTCTCTTCTTTGGGCCGAACGGCCGGCGGTGCTTCCATCACCTCACGCTGAGACAGCACCGGGCTGACCGACAGATCGGACGGCGTGCCGTCCGGCAGCAGGGCCGGCCGGTCCGCGGCGTCGTGCAACGCATAGACCCCGGGCGACGGGTCGGGCGCCAGCTGGCCGCTGGCCAGCCGCCTGCCGGCGAGGTCCCGCTGGGTGGGCTTGGGCGTCGTGCGCTCGCGGTGCGCGAGCACCATGGCGCCGAGCGCCGCGGTGATCAGCAGCGCGCCGGTGATCTCGAACGGGAACACGTAGGTGGTGAAGATCAAGGCGGCGAGCCCGGACAGGTTGTTCGTCCCGTTCGCCGCGGTGAGGGGCGACGCCGGGCCGATGGCCGCGTGCCCGATGCCGAGGATCAGGATCACCAGCAAGCCGATCGCGGCGAATCCCGCGGCCAGCCGCTGGCCCTTGATCGTCTCCACGATCGAGTCCGCCGAGCTGATGCCGATCAGCATGAGGACGAAGAGGAACAGCATGAGGACGGCACCTGTGTAGACGATGATCTGCACGAAGGCGAGGAACGGCGCGCCCTGCATGGCGTACATGGTCGCCAGACAGAGCATTACGACGGCGAGCATCATGGCGCAGTGCACTGCCCGCCTGACCAGGATCATGGCCAGCGCGGCGCCCACCGAGGCGACGGCGAGGATCCAGAAGAGGGTCTCCCGCGCGATCACGTCGGTGTTGGGGCCCGCCGCCAGGACGTGCGTCATCGGTCCTCACCCCTGTCCTGCCGACCCGCCTCGCGCACTTCCAGTGGAGCCCAGGCCAGCGAGGCGTCCGGAGATTCGGCGGACACCGGTGGACCCGACGGACCGCCCGGTCCCGCCATCCCCGGGGCCCGCGGACCAGCCACCAGGCCGGCGGCCCCCAGGCGGTAATAGTCCTTCTCGTCGTCACCGAGCCGCATCGGATGCGGCGGGGTTTCCATGTCCGGCAGCAGCGGCACGAGCAGCTGCTCTTTGGTCCAGATCAGGTTTTCCCTGCTGTCGTCGGCGATCTCGTACTCGTTGGTCATCGTCAGCGCCCGGGTCGGGCAGGCCTCGATGCACATGCCGCACAGGATGCAGCGCAGGTAGTTGATCTGGTAGACGGCCCCGTACCGCTCCCCGGGGGAGAACCTGGCCTCGGCGGTATTGTCCCGGCCCTCGACGTAGATGGCGTCCGCCGGGCAGGCCCAGGCGCACAGCTCGCAGCCGATGCATTTCTCCAGCCCGTCCGGCCACCGGTTGAGCTGGTGGTGACCGTGGAACCGCGGCGCGGTCGGCCGCCTTTCCTCGGGGTAGTAGACGGTCTCGGGCTTCCTGAACATCTCGGAGAAAGTGACCCCGAAGCCCTTGATCGGGTTGAGGAAATCAAGCACCTGTGACCTCCCGGCTGGAGGTTTCCGTATGGCTGGCCCCGGCATGACTGGCACTGGCATGACTGGCACCAGCATCCAGCCCAGGCGGTCCGCCGAGACCGACGCCATGGTAGTGCGGCAGGTCCATCGGCGGCACCGGGAAATGCGTGTCCGGGCCGATGGCCACGGCCTGACCGGCCTCGCTGACATCGGCGGTCTCGGCGGCCGCGTACCTCATCGCCCGCTGCTGCGCGGCGCTGTCCCACATCCAGGCCAGGACCATGATGAGCACGATGACGAAGCCGAAGACGACGTACGGGGCCGTGCTGTGGGTGTCCAGCCGCCACGCGCGCACGGTCGCGATCAGCAGGATCCAGACGATGGAGACCGGGATGAGGACTTTCCAGCCGATCGCCATGAGCTGGTCGTACCGGACCCGGGGCAGGGTGCCGCGCAGCCAGATGTAGCAGAACAAGAAGATGTAGACCTTGATCACGAACCACAGCAGCGGCCACCAGCCGCTGTTCGCGCCGGACCACAGCGACAGCGGCCACGGCGCCCGCCAGCCGCCGAGGAACAGCGTCGTCGCGAGCGCGGAGACCGTGATCATGTTGATGTACTCGCCGAGGTAGAACATCGCGAACTTCATCGACGAGTACTCGGTGTGATAGCCGGCCACCAGCTCACCTTCGCCCTCGGGCAGGTCGAACGGCAGCCGGTTGGTCTCGCCGACCATGGTGACCAGGTAGATCACGAACGAGACCGGCAGCAGCCACGCGTACCACTCGTGCTGCTGCGCATTGACGATCGCGGTGGTGGACAGCGAGCCCGCGTACAGGATCTCGGCCACGAAGGCCAGGCCCATCGCGATCTCGTAGCTGATCACCTGCGCCGCCGAGCGCAGCGCCCCGAGCAGCGAATAGGGCGACCCCGAGGACCAGCCGGCCAGCACGATCCCGTACACGCCGACCGAGCTCATCGCCAGGATCAGCAGCACCGCCACCGGCAGGTCGGTGAGCTGCAGCGGGGTGTAGTGATGGAAGATCGAGACTTCCGGGCCCCAGGGGATGACCGAGAAACTGATGAAGGCGATCGCCCCCGATATCACCGGCGCGGCGATGAACACCAGCTTGTCCGCGCCCAGGGGGATGATGTCTTCCTTCAGCGGCAGCTTGAGCGCGTCGGCGACCGGCTGCAGCAGGCCGAAGGGCCCGGCCCGGTTCGGGCCGGGCCGGTTCTGCATCCGCCCGATGACGCGGCGTTCGGCCCAGATCATCAACATCGTCGTCAGCAGCAGGAAGAGGAAGACGATCGCGACCTTCAGCAGTACCATCCACCAGATGAGCTGGTTGAAGTCGCTGAGCGTCGGGTCTGGTGCGGAAGCGGCCAGCACCTGCGGCAGGCCCCCTGCCTGGATCATTCCGGCCTCCCGAGCGTGACCATGGCGCCGTGGCCCACCCCGAGGTGGGCGCGGACGGTAGTTCCGGCCTGGGCCGCGGCTTCCGGGTCACCGGGATACGGGACGCTCTGCGCTGCGGTGCCCGCCCGCGCCAGTCCCGCGGCGGGCAGCCAGACCACGTGGTCCGCCATCGGCACGACCTCG
>JBKQQQ010000284.1:0-2986 GCA_052144275.1 Streptosporangiaceae bacterium | reverse complement strand
CACGCCGAACACGTGCTCCGCGAACTCGCTCACGCGCACCGGCCCCGCCCACTCGATGCCGATCACGAAGCCGACCTCGGCCTCGAAGTCGAGCCGGCGAGACGGCCCGAACGTCGGGCCGCTCTCTCCCGTAGGCTGGCCCGGGTGCTGGCCCGGGCGCTGGCCGCGGGGGCGGGGAACCGGCGTGCCGGACGGCACGATGGTGCCCGAGCGGCCGTGGTAGCCGATGGGCAGGTGCTTCCAGTTCGGCGGGAGCGGCTCACTGTCGGGCCGGAACAGCCGCCCGGCGTTGGCCGCGTGGTACTCGTTGCCGAAGAAGTCCACGTAGTCCCCTGCCGCGAACGGCACGTGCAGCCGCGCCGCGGACAGCGGGCGCAGCGCGGCCTCGACGGCGCTGCGGTGGTGTTCGCCGGTGAGCAGTTCGGTGATCCGGGCCCGGACCTCGCTCCACCGGGCCCGTCCCTGCGCCATGAAGGCGTTCAGCGACGGCTCGCCGAACACCTTGGCATCCAGCGCCCGGGCGAGGTCGAGGACCGCGTCACCGATCCGGACCCCGACCCGGGGACCTTCGCCGACCGAGAACACGCCGTACGGCAGGTTGGCCACCCCGAACAGGGATTCGGGGGGTACGTCCAGCCAGGTAGGAGCGGTCAGGCGTCCTCCCCGTTCAGGTGGCGCAAGGTCTCGCCGACGTAGATCTGCCGGGGCCGGGCGATCTTCTGTTCCGGATCCGTGGAGCCCTCCTGCCACTGGGCCAGCCAGCCGGGCATCCGGCCGATCGCGAACAGCACCGGGAACATCGCGACCGGGAAGCCCATCGCCTGGTAGATGATGCCCGAGTAGAAGTCCACGTTCGGGTAGAGCTTGTGGCTGATGAAGTAGTCATCCTCGAGCGCGATCCGCTCCAGCTCGAGCGCGATGTCAAGTAGCGGGTTGCGGCCGGTCACCTCGAACACCTCGTCGGCGACGCCCTTGATGATCGTCGCCCGCGGGTCGAAGTTCTTGTACACCCGGTGGCCGAACCCCATCAGGCGCAGCTCGCCGTTCTTGACCCGGTTGATGTAAGCGGGCACGTTGTCGACCGAGCCGATCTCCCGCAGCATCTTGAGCACCTGCTCGTTCGCGCCGCCGTGCAGCGGGCCGTAGAGCGCGGCCGCGGCGGCGGCGGCCGCCGAGTACGGGTCGACCTGAGAGCTGGCCACGCCCCGCATCGCGCTGGTGGAGCAGTTCTGCTCGTGGTCGGCGTGCAGGATGAACAGCACGTCCAGGGCGCGCTCGAGTACCGGGTCCGGGTCGTACTTGGGCTCGGTCATCTTCGCCATCATGTTGAGGAAGTTGCCGGGGTAGGACAGGTCGTCGTCGGGGTACGCGTAGGGCAGCCCCCGGGCGTGCCGGTAGGCGAAGGCCGCGAGGGTCGGCATCTTGGCGATGAGCCGCACCACCTGCTGGTCCTGGGTGGCCCGGTCAGCGACGGCACTGGCCTCGGGATAGAAGGTGGAAAGGGCGGCCAGGGTGCTCACCAGGATGCCCATCGGGTGAGCGTCGTGGTGGAAGC
This sequence comes from Streptosporangiaceae bacterium, assembly GCA_052144275.1. Lineage (GTDB taxonomy): Bacteria > Actinomycetota > Actinomycetes > Streptosporangiales > Streptosporangiaceae > Palsa-504. The sequence continues at coordinate 1,431 of JBKQQQ010000284.1, read as the reverse complement.
CGTCGATGAATTTCTTGACGTTCTCGTGCACGTAGGTGTGGTGGGAGATCTGGTGGGCCCACCCCGCCGACTCTTCCTTGTCCGGCAGTTCGCCGCGCAGCAGCAACCAGGCCACGTCCAGGAAGGACGCGCGGCTCGCTAGCTCCTCGATCGGGTAGCCCCGGTAGCGCAGGATGCCCTTGTCACCGTCGATGAAGGTGATGGCGCTGCGACAGCTAGCGGTGTTCTGGAATGCCGGGTCGTAAGAGAGCAGTCCGAAGTCGTCATCGGAGGTCTTGATCTGCCGAAGGTCAATCGCGCGGATAGCGCCGTCGACGATAGGGAGTTCGTAGCTGCGGCCGGTCCGTGAGTCGGTTACTCGCAGCGTGTCATTCGTGGTCATGTCTAGACCATAGGCTGTCTCGGCGGGTGCTAGACAGACCCACCTTCCACATGTCTCAGCTTGTGACTATCCGCCGTTAACTACCTGGGTGCAGCTAGCCCCGGGCGGTGGTCGGCCAGGACGCGGTGCGGGTCGCTGCCACGGGCTTCGGGGTCGGCATGGACGAGCGCGGCGGACAGCCGGGGAATCGCGTGCAGCAGGGCATGTTCGGCGCTGACGGTGAGCTGATGGGCCTGGACGGCGGTGATATCCGGGGGGACGACGATCTCGCATTCGGCGCGGAGCTCATGGCCGATCCAGCGCAGCCGGACCTGCCCGACACCCAGCACGCCAGGCGTGCCGCGCAGGGTGTTCTCGGCCTGGTCGACAAGCGCGGGGTCCACGGCGTCCATCAGCCGCCGGTAGATCTCGCGGGCAGCCTGCCGCAAGACGGCCAGGATCGCCACGGTGATGAACAGCCCCACCGCCGGGTCGGCCCAATCCCAGCCCAGGGCGACCCCGCCCGCCCCCACCAGTACCGCCAGCGAGGTGAGCCCGTCCGTGCGAGCATGCAGCCCGTCCGCGATCAATGCCGCTGAGCCGATCTTCCGGCCGACGCGGATCCGGTACCCGGCCGCCAGCTCATTACCCGCGAACCCGACCAGCGCAGCCGCCGCGACCGCGATGAGATCCGTCACCTGACGCGGGTGCAGCAGGCGGGTAACCGCCTCGTAGGCGGCCAGGGCTGAGGATGCCGCGATGGTCAGGACGATCGCCACCCCGGCCAGGTCCTCCGCCCGCCCGAACCCGTACGTGTACCGGCGGGTCGGCGGACGGCGTCCCAGGGTGAACGCGACCCCCAGCGGCACCGCGGTCAGCGCGTCGGCGGCGTTATGCAGCGTGTCACCGAGCAGGCCCACCGACCCCGACAGCACCGCCACCGCCGCCTGGATCAGCGCGGTCAGGCCCAGTACGCCCAGCGAGATCCACAGCACCCGCATGCCCTCCGCGCTGCCTTCCATCACGGCGTCCACCTGGTCAGCCGCCTCGTGCGAGTGCGGGCGCAGGAC
>JBKQQQ010000283.1:0-2636 GCA_052144275.1 Streptosporangiaceae bacterium | reverse complement strand
CAGGCATTCCGGCAGTCAGCGTGCGAGGGAGACCGATGGCAAGCACACGCGAGTGGTTCGAGACGGTCGAGGAGGCGCGCAGGAGAGCCAAGCGGCACCTGCCGAAGCCGGTCTACATGGCGCTGGTAGCCGGAACCGAGAAGGGCGTCACCCTCCAGGACAACCTGACGGCGTTCAGCGAACTGCGGTTCACGCCGCCGCGCATCGCGGACCTGCCGGCCACCCGGGAGCTGGCCACGTCGGTGCTCGGGCAGGAGATCGCCCTGCCGGTGATCGCGTCCCCGACCGGCGTGCAGGCTGTGCACCCCGATGGCGAGGTAGGGGTGGCGCGCGGCACGGCCGAGGCCGGAACCGCGATGGGCCTCAGTTCGTTCGGCAGCATGCCGGTGGAAGCCGTGGCGCAGGTCAACCCGAAGCTGTTCTTCCAGAGCTACTGGTCGGGCACCAGGGATCAGATCATCCAGCGGACCGAACGAGCCCGCCAGGCCGGCGCCAAGGGCCTGATCGTCACCCTGGACTGGTCGTTCTCCAACGGCAGGGACTGGGGCAGCCCGGCGATTCCGGAGAAGATGGACCTGCGGACCTTGCTGCGCCTCGCGCCCGAGGGCATCCTGAAGCTCAGTTACGTGCGCGAGTGGCTCAAGCACGGCGGGCTGCCCGACCTCACCGTGCCGAATATGGGCGTGCCAGGCGAGCCGGCCCCCACGTTCTTCGGGGTGTACGGCGAGTGGATGCAGACCCCGCCGCCAACCTGGGACGACATCGCCTGGTTGCGCGGGCAGTGGGGCGGCCCCTTCATGGTCAAGGGCGTCATGCGGCCCGACGACGCCCGCCGCGCCGTCGACATCGGGGCCACCGCGATCTCGGTGTCCAACCACGGCGGCAACAACCTGGACGGCACTCCCGCCTCCATCCGCGCGCTGCCCGGCGTCGCCGACGCCGTGGGCGGGCAGATCGAGGTGCTGCTCGACGGCGGGATCCGGCGCGGCAGCGACGTGGTCAAGGCCCTGGCGCTCGGCGCCCGCGCGGTCATGATCGGCCGCGCTTACCTGTGGGGCCTGGCCGCCAACGGCTCCGCGGGCGTGAAGAACGTCTTCGACGTGCTACGCGGGGGCATCGACTCCACGCTGCTCGCACTCGGCCGGTCCTCCATTCACGAGTTGTCCCCGGACGACGTCATCGTGCCCGCGGAGTTCGGCCGGGGCCTGCACAAGTAAGCGTCGGCCGGCCAGGCCGCGGCTCCGCACCAGGGGAATCAGGGGCCGAACGGTCCGGCGTTCGGCGCAGCCCTGCCAGACCCCCAGGCTGTAGCCGACGTCGTCGAGCAGCCGGGCGGCCACGTAACGCGCCGGGTCAAGCGGGGGCCGCCGGTCCAGCCAGTCGAGCAGCGGCGGCGCGAGCACCAGCGCGGCCAGCGGCAGCCGCAGCCGCCGCACCGCGATCGCGGCCGGCACCGCCGCCGGCCACCAGGTGCGGGAGATCGCGCTGCCCAGCGGCCGGGCCGCGGCGAGCGTCCCGCCTGCGGCCTGCCGGGCCGCCAGCCGCCACGCCGCCGAACCGGCGGGACGGCGCCAGTCCTCGCCGGTGACCTCGGCCAGGCGGCGAGCGAGCAGGGCGGTGCCGGTCCCGGTGACCACGGCACCCACCGCCGGATAGCCGAGCGCCGCGGCCAGCCAGGCCGCCGCGGTCCACACGGACGCGTAGAGCGGGCGGACCGCGCCGGGATGACGCAACTCGAGCGTGGCCGCGGACGTCCCGTAGTCCTTCCGCCTGGCAAACCACTCGTGCAGTCGCACGCGGTGCTGGTGCCCCATGGTGGCCGCCGGCTCGTAACGCGCCCGCCAGCCGGCCGCGCCGAGCCGCCAGACGAAATCGACGTCCTCCCCTACCTGCATGTCCTCGGCGAAACCCGGCCCGGCCGCCTCCTTGCGCACCACCAGGGCCGCGCCCGGGACGTACGGCACGCGCGATCCCGGCCGGACGATGCTGGGCCGCTGGCCCATGTCGAGGGTGGAACTTGCCCCCTCATAACGGGCCAGCCAAGTGCGCCCGGACTCATGCGGCACGATGCGCGGCGCGACCGCGCCCACCGCAGGGTCAGCGAAGTGCGGCAGCAGCGCGTCCAGCCAGCCAGGGCCGGGCACGCAGTCCGAGTCGAGAAACGCCACCAGCGGCGTATCCGCCGCCGCCAGGCCGGTGTTCCTGGCCGCCGCCGGCCCGCCGTTCACCGGACGCGGCAGCACGCTGGCCCCGGCCGCGGCTGCGATGCTGCTGATCGCGGCCGGGTCGCGGGAGCCGTCATCCACCACCATCACCCGCGGCTCGTCGGTGAGGCCGGCCAGGCAGCGGGCCAGTTCGGCCTGCCGGTCGCGAACCGGGATGACCACGGTCACGTCTGGTTTCCCTGCTGGCGTGAGGCCGTCCAGTACGGGGTGGGCGATCCCGGTGTCGAGGAGGCGGCGCGCCAGCGCGCGGGCCTTCGGGTTATCAGGCACCGGCATGCCCGACCACCAGGCGGCGACATGCCGGGCCCCCGGCTTGCTCAGCCGCAGCACCCGGGTGGGGTAACCGCCCGTGATGACCATCCCGTCCGCCAGCGTGCGCGACCCCGGATCGGGACGCAGGCGGAACCCCGC
>JBKQQQ010000282.1:0-14708 GCA_052144275.1 Streptosporangiaceae bacterium | reverse complement strand
GCCGTCGATACCGGGGATCATCGGCAGCATGCCCTGGCTGCCGTAGTGCTCGCCGCTGGCCAGCATCCGCACGATCGGGTGCAGCCCGGCGGCGGTGACCTCGACCAGGGTCTCCCCGCCGGTCACGCCCGGCTCGGCGAAGTCGGCGAACCGCGGGCCCCGCTCCAGCGAATCGATCACTGCCGCCTTCATCACCCACGCCTCCCGCAGAGGACACCCAGCCGAATCGTACAGAACCCGGACCCGCCGAACTTCCTCAACCCCACCCCGGGCCCGGCGGCCAGCGGCATCCGCTCACCGTCGTCTCGCCCGCAGACCTCGGCGGCGGTCTCCAGTACGCCGTACGGCATAGCGCACGTGGGAGCCGTCGGGACCGCGCTTTTTCGACCGGTTCATCGCCACCGACGACAGGGACCAGCTACCAGATAACCATCCGTGACATCGGCAGCGGCCCCATGGGGTGGACCCTGATGCTGCGTCCCGACCTCGCCGGACGATACGCAGTGGCTAGACCTCGCCACCACCCCCGCCGACCCCGCCGTCCGCATCGGCCTGAACCCGCCGGCCCCGGAAACCCGCCCGCCAGGCGCCGCGGATGTGACAGCCGGAAAGACGGCTCTCGGCCCCGGTGAGCACCTGCTGCACACCATGGCGGGACGGCTGCTCGCGGCGGCCTGGCCCGCCCGGCAGGACATGCTCCCGCCGTCCGCTTCCACGCCGGAGGCGCTCACATGGCTGGCCGGCGGGGTCGGTGACGTCGTCGCGGCGCTGCAGGCGTGCGGCGCCGTGTCCCTGCTCAGCCCGGTTCCCGGCCAGCTCGCCACGCTGTGCGCGGGCCTGAACGTCAGCGGCCACGGCATCACCGCACCGCCCGCCAGCGACCTGCTTGCTCACCGCTACCAGAGGAGGAAGACCGGGACGGCCTCGGAGCGCCATGGCTGTGCCGCCGCGGCCGTCATGCTGCCCGACCTGGACGGGATCAGGCTCGCGATCCTCGGGCTGCACAACTACCGGGACAACACCGTCGTGCACCTGCATGCCAGCGGGCCGATGTGCGACGCGATCCACGGACCGGCAAAGCCGGTGATCAACGGACAGCGTCTGATCGAGTACGCCTCCCGCGGCATCTGGGTCAACGCCGTCTCGCCGGCGTTGATCCAGACGCCGATGCACACGCCGGAAAGCTACGACGCACTCGGCGACCGGCCCCCTCGGCCGCGTCAGCGACGTCGTCGACGGCATCCTGTTCCGGGAGTCATCGCCTTCATCACCGGCGAGATCCTCCACATTGACGGCGGCCAGATCGCAGGTCACTGACGGCACCTGTACTGGACTGGTCACCCGGGGCTTTTGTCGTCTGTGATCCATCCGCTTGTGCACTGCCTCCACGTGGCATCGCCCGGCGGGTGTGAAAGCAGCTCACCCAGCCGGGGGATGTGGCCGGGCGCCCGCCGATTACGTTAGGCTGGTCATGAAACGCTCCGGTCGGCACTGCCCATCACGGCTGGCCTGCTTGTTGCCTACGGAGGGTTACGGGCCTATGAGCACATTTCCGCCCGTTGCGGACTATGCCTTCCTGTCCAACTGCGAGCAGAGCTGCCTGGTCGCGCCGGACGGCTCGGTGGAGTGGCTGTGCCTGCCCCGCCCGACTCGCCGAGTGTGTACGGGGCGCTGCTGGACCGGGCCGCGGGGGAGTTCAGGTTCGGTCCAACCAGTGCCCAGGTGCCGCATCACCGCAGATACGTCCCGGGCACCATGGTGCTCGAGACGACCTGGCATACCCCTACCGGCTGGCTGGTCGTTCATGACCTGCTGGTGATGGGCCGGACCGACGGCGGTCACCGCCGCGCGGACTACCGCCGGGCGCTGACCGACTTCGGCGCCACCGGTGTGCTGCTGCGGACCGCCACCTGTATCGGCGGCCAGGTCGAGGTGCTGGTGGACTGCTCCCGCTGTTCGGCTACGGGGCTGCCGGCGGGACCTGGAGCTACCGGGGCGAGGGGTACGTGTCGATGAGGGTCGCTGGCCGCGGCGACCACCTCGCTGCCCGAGACAGCGGGCGGGGCGCGCAACTGGGACTACCGCTTCACCTGGATCCGGGACTCGGCGTTCATGCTCCGATCGCTGTACGAGCTCGGTTTCGGCTGGGAGGCGATCGAGTATCTCGGCTTCATCATCGACGCCGTCAGCAGCGGCGATCGCGACGGGCCGTTCGAGCTGCAGATCATGTACGGCATCGGCGGTGAACGGGAGCTCACCGAGCGATTTCCGAGTAGGCGAGGGCGACTAGGGGGGTGCCATGTCCTTGCCGCTGTCTGCGGCCCGCCGGCGGGTGATCACCGCGCCGGGGAGCAGCAGGGCTATCCCGGCCGCGGCGGCCCGGCCGAGGGGTGCCACCACTGGCCGGTCAGGATGCCTGCTCTGCAAGAACGGTAGCCCTGAATGGCCATGCCCGCACCCGGGGATCGGGCGCCGGTCGTCTCATGTATACCGGAGCCTGCCGGAGAGAAAGCCGCCGTTGTTTCCAGTCCCCGGCTACCGAGAAGGATGTATGACGTGACGGCTCGCAGGGATGGTCAGCACCCCGATGGGGAGCCCGTCAACGCCGGGAAGTCCGCTTCGGTGGCGGCGAAGGCCGCCGCGATCGACGCCGTGCAGGCGCGCCCGCTGACCTGGAAGACCGTCGTCATGCGGGCGCTGGCCGTCGCGGTGGCTGGCGCGGCCCTCTACCTGGTGCTGCCCAAGCTCATCGCGGTGCTGGGGGCCTGGCCGCGGCTGTCGACGCTGAACCCGGCCTGGTTCACGGTCTGCCTGGCTGCCGAGCTGGTCTCGTTCACCTGCAACTTCGCCTTGCAGCGGCTGGCGCTGCGCACCAAGGACTGGTTCCCCGTGGTCACCGCCGGGCTGGCCGGCAACACGGTCACCAGCAGCCTGCCCGGCGGCAGCGCGGCGGGCGCCGCCGTCCAGTTCAGGATGCTCACCACCGCGGGGTTCGACACCGACACCGCGGTCGGCGGCCTGACCGCGTTCTCGCTGCTCGAGGTCGGCGGCCTGCTGGCGCTGCCCATCTTTGCGCTGCCCGCCATCCTGGCCGGGGTGCCGGTCAGCCGGGGGCTCGTCCATACCGCCCTGCTCGGCATCGCCGCGTTCGTCCTGTACGCGATCTTCGGGGTGATCGTGCTGCGCGCTGACTGGCCGCTGGCCACACTCGGGCGCGCGGCGCAGGGCCTCTGGAACCGGGTCACCCGCGGCCACCGGCCGCCGGTGACCGGCCTGGACCAGCGGCTGCTGGCCGAACGCGACACGATCAGGGCGGTGCTGGGCAGCAACTGGCGGCAGGCGGCCGTGCTGACCGCCGGCCGGCTCGGCTTCGACTACGGCTGCCTGCTGGCCGCCCTGCGCGCCACCGGAGCCAGCCCGCAGCCCTCCCTGGTGCTGCTGGCCTACGCCGCCGCCGGCATCATCGCGCTGTTCCCGCTCACCCCGGGCGGGCTGGGCAGCGTGGAGGCCAGCCTGAGCGGCCTGCTGATCCTGGCCGGCGTCCGCGCCGGCTACGCCGTCCTGGCCGTCCTGGCCTACCGGATCGCCTCCTACTGGCTTCCCCTGCTCGCCGGGCCGCCGGCCTACCTGCTGTTCCGCCACCGCTACGGGCGCCCGGTCCCCCGACCCGCCATGCCCGGCGAGGCCGGCTCCACCGCATAGCCCGGGTCTATGCCACGACCCGCCGTGACTTTGCGGCCTGTTCAACCTGATCTTCGGGATCTGCATGGTCGTGCAGGGCATCGAGCTGCGCCGCACCGGCAAGACCGTGGACTCCGCCTTCCCGGAAAACCAGCCGGCCTGAGCCGAGGGCGCTCACCGTTCATTGAGCCGATCCCGCAGCGGCAGCGCCCGCAACGGCACGATCGGGTCCGGGTCAGGAGCTGATCAGGTCCGGCTTTCCTGTCGCCCGGCGGCCTTCACGGCCTTCTCCGGCCAGCAGGGCCCGCCGGGACGCCACCAGCGAGGGCGCGAGCGGTTCGAGCAGCCGTTCGAGCGTGGCTTCGTGGTCGGCCTGGATAGCGACGAAGGCGCCATCGATGGCGGCGAGCGCGAAGCGCGCGAGCTGGTCGGTGACGGGGTTCCGCGGGTCGTCGCCGAACGCGGTCGCTACCTGTGCCCGCAGAAGGGCGAGCGCGTGCTCGCGGATCCGCCGGACCACGGCTTGTATCTCCCCGTCGTCGGCCGGGGGCTGCGCGGAGAAGACGATCAGCAACCGCAGGAAGTCCGGGTGGCGCTCGAGCGTGCCGATGACGGCCGACACCACCCGGGCTAGGTGCTGCGCCGGGCGCCCGGCCCGCCGGGTCAGGTCAGGTAGGTCGGCGAAGAAGCGGTCGGCGCCGCGTTCCATGACGGCGAGCAGGATTCCGTCCTTGGAGCCGAAGTAGTGGTAGACGGAGCTCATCGGGATGCCGGCTTCGGCCACCACGCGGGCCAGCGTGGCGGCTTCGAAGCCGTGCTCGGCCATGACCCGCTCGGCGGCGTCCAGCACCAGTTCACGGGACTTCATGCCCCGGCGGTTGGGTGTCACGTCGGCGCGCACTGTCATGCCCTCAGCATACGCGACTATTGGAGTTGACATTACAATTTCATTATTGTAACGTTCACTCCAGTTCTAGACAGAGGAGGCGCTATGCGCTTCACGGAAGATGTCGACGAGGAAGTCCCGGTCCTGATCGTGGGCGGCGGCGGGGCGGGCCTGACCGCCTCGATGCTGCTGGCGCGGCTGGGCGTGGAGCACCTGCTGGTCAGCGCGCGGCCGGGGACTTCTGATCTGCCCAAGGCCCATGTGCTGAACCTGCGGGCGATGGAGATCCTGGACGACGTGGGCGTGGCGGACGCGATCGCCGGGCGGAGCACGCCGGCCGAGCAGATGGCGGCCACGGCGTTCTACGCGGGCTTCGCCGGCCCGGACCCGGACTACGGGCGCCGCCTGGCCCGCCTGGAGTCCTGGGGCGCCGGCGGGGCTGATGACAGCTGGCGGGCGGCGAGCCCGTGGCGGCAGCTGAACCTGCCGCAGATCCGCCTGGAGCCGCTGCTGAAGGCCCGGGCGGAGGAGCTGTCCCCGGGACGGATCCGCTTCGGCCACGAGCTGGTCGATCTCGGGCAGGACGCCGAAGGGGTGCGGGCCACGGTCCGCGATAACGCCTCCGGCCACCACTACGTGGTGCGCTGCCAGTACCTGCTCGGCGCGGACGGGGGCCGGCGGGTGGCCAGCCTGGTCGGCGTCGGTTACGAGGGGCTCGGCGTGGTGACGCAGACCGCGACGCTGCACGTGTCCGCCGACTTCTCGCCGTGGGCTCCAGACCCCGACGTCCTGATCCGCTGGGTCTTCTCGCCGCAGGCCGGGGTCCTGGTGGTGATGGTCCCGATGGGGCCCGAGCGGTGGGGTCCTGCCTCGGAGGAGTGGGTGATCCACCTGAACTACCCGGTCGATGATCCCCGCGCCCAGTCCGATGCGCAGGTCGAGGCCGACGCCCGCCAGGCGCTGGGCATCCCGGATCTGCCGATGAAGATCCACAAGATCACGCGCTGGTCGGTCGAGGCCGTGATGGCCTCCGCGTTCCGCGTCGGGCGGGTGCTCCTGGCCGGGGACGCGGCGCACCGTCACCCGCCCACCGGCGGGCTGGGACTGACCAGCGCGATCCACGACGCGCAGAACCTGTGCTGGAAGGTCGCGGCCGTGCTGGCCGGCCAGGCCTCACCGGCGCTGCTGGACACCTACGAAGCCGAGCGGCGGCCGGTCGATCAGCACAACGCGCAGCGCTCGCTGGAGAACGCGGTCAACCATTTCGCGATCGGCGCGGCGCTCGGCATCTCGCATGAGAGCACGCCGGAGCAGAACATGGAGCTGCTGCGCCGGATGTGGAGCGGCCGGCCCGAGGACGCCGGGCACCGCTCGAGCGTGCTGCGGATGATGCGGGCGCAGTCGATGGAGTTCAGCGAGCTCAACGTCGAATACGGCTACAGCTATCAGTCCGCGGCCGTCGTGCCCGACGGCAGCGCCCCGCCCGCGCCGATCGACGGGATCCGCGTGTACCAGCCGTCCACCCGCCCGGGTTCCCCGCTGCCGCACGCCTGGCTCGACGACGAGGACGGCAACCGCCGCCCGGTCAAGGACCTGGTGGCGCCGGGCCGGTTCCTTCTCATCGCCGGCGAGGAGGGCCAGCCTTGGTGCGACGCGGCCAGGCAACTCGCCGCGGAGGCGAACCTCCCGCTCGACGCGGTGCGGATCGGCCACCTCGACGGCGACCTGTACGACCCGCGCTGCACCTGGCTGCGCCAGCGGCAGATCGCCAGCGGCGGCGCGGTCCTGGTCCGCCCGGACCGGTTCATCGCCTGGCGCCACCCGGCCGGCACCGGCGACCCCCGGGCCGCCCTGGCCGCCGCCCTCAGCCAGATCCTGGCCCGGCCGGTCGGCGCGCCGGTCGCATCGGCAGTCTGATACGGCCCGTTCCGGCCAGGCCGGGCGAGCACCGGTAGAGGTCCGTAGCACCAGGTCCGTTCGGAATAGGGATTTTCAGCCGAACGGGCCGTGGTGCGAGCCCCCCGAACGGCCATGGTGCCGCGGCGAAGGCGGGCAGGTGGCGATCTCTCGCTGGCCCGCGGCCGTCTCACGAGACTTGACATGATGAATCATTTTTGTGATAATCAATCAAAAGTGATAGTTGCCCTTGAGTTCAGGGCAGCGAGCAAAGAAAGGAACGCTGTCATGTTCAAGTCACTGAGCACCTCCCTGATCCTGCGCGGCATCCTCGCCGTCACAGTCGGCATCATGGCGCTGGCCTGGCCCCAGGTCACGGTGCTCGCCCTGGTCATCCTGTTCGCCGTGTACGCGTTCATCGCGGCCGGCCTGGAAGCCGTGCGGGCGTTCAGCAGCCGCACCGCGGGGCCCGTGTTCGGGCACCTGCTACTCGGGCTGGTGGATCTCGCCGCCGGAGTGGTCGCCCTGGCCTGGCCCGGGCCCACCGCTCTCGTGCTCGTGCTGATCGTAGGCACCTGGGCGGTCATTGCCGGCGTCGTGGAGATCGCCGCCGCCTTCGCCGCCGGCGAGCCGGCCGGGACACGGGCGCTGTTCATCCTGGGAGGGCTGGTGTCGATCGCGTTCGGCGTGGTGCTGTTCGCCCGCCCGGGCGTCGGCGCGGTCACCCTGGCGCTGCTGTTCGGCCTGTACAACCTGATCTACGGCGCCCGGACGCTGGTGCAGGGCATCGAGCTGCGCCGGACCGGCAAGACCATCCACTCCGCCGTCACGGACAGGGAGAAGACGGCGGCCTGACCCGATGGCACGACCGTCGCAGGCCGACCGAAACAGCGATGCGCGCGGCCGGGCCGGCCACAACGGATGCGCCGGCCCGCCGCGCCGCCGCGCGCTGCCGCAGCGGAACGGGCCGCAGGCGGCCTGCGCTGCGTTGGAGAGATCAGCGTGACAGTGTTGCCACTCCCTGTCAGGGCAGTGGACTGCCGGCGTCCCTGGCCTGGGGCGTGGCTTGTCCCGCCCGGACGAGGAGTCGTGTGACCAGCGCGCCGAAGACGAACCCGCCGACGTGGGCGAAGAACGCGACGCCGCCCCCGTTCGCCTGGGCGTTGAACAACCCGAAGCTCCCCTCGATCAGCTGGTACAGGAACCACAGCCCGAGCCAGATCCAGGCCGGGATCCTGACCACGAAGATCGGGAAGATCCACGTGGTGACCCGGGAGCCGGGATACAGCACGAAGTAGGCGCCCAGCACCGCGGCGATGGCGCCGCTGGCGCCGAGGCTCGGCACCTGTGCGTCTTGGGCCGTGCCGAACCACAAGGTCATCGCGGTCTGCGTCATCGTCGCGGCGAAGCCGCCGGCGAAGTAGAAGACCAGGTAGCGCAGCGGCCCGTAGGCGTCCTCGACGTTCTTGCCGAAGATGGCCAGGAACAGCATGTTGCCCAGGATGTGGTCCCAGCTGCCGTGCAGGAACATCGAGGTGATCCAGCTCACGCCCCACGCCTCCGGCGCCCGGCAGGCGGCCTCGACGGCGCACGGGTAGAACGAGGCGTGGTAGACCGCCGAGTTCAGGTGCGGCAGCTCGTAGAACAGCCACACGGCGAAGTTGGCGACGATCAGCGCGATGTTGACGATCGGGAACCGCCGCGCCCGGAGACCATCAGACAGCGGAAGCATTCAGAGTTCCCTTCGACGGGCCGGGCCGGCGGGGTGGCCGGACAGTGCGGGTGGTGAAGCGGGCGGCGCGGCGAGCGTCAGCGGCAGGCTGGGCCGGCTGCGGAAGAACGGGATCCGGCGGGTGCGGATCGCGAAGATCACCAGGGTCTGGGTGGCCAGGGACTCCACGAACCACCCCGAGCGGAACAGGGCCGGGCCGACGTGGAACACCCACAGCATGACGCCGAACGTGATGAAGTCGAAGACCGAGCTGATCGGGCCGAAGAAGAGCATGAACGGCACCGTGGCCAGGCGCCGGTAGCCCAGCCGGGCCAGGACATCATCGGCTCGCAGCGCGGCGGCCTCCGCCGTCGTCATCGGTGACGGGACGACGGCGCCTTCCTCGCGGCTAGGGACGGCAACTGCCATGGGTCACCTCGCTTCATCAGCTTCTCGATGCTCTAACCCCAGCGCGCTGTTCCGGCTAGGGCCCTAAGGTCACGGCCCTCCGGACCGTCCCGGGCAGCGCCGGGCTGCCTTCCTCCCGGCCAGCCGGGACGCCGGAGCATCAGGCCCGAAGTCGAACTTGACGATTATTCAATCATGACTGATACTTGATCACAGAATTGAGTTTGCCTGACGAAAAGTCGGGCGCAAAGGAGTCGATCGTGATGAAACAGGACACGCAGCTACAGGTCCAGGGCGGCCCGGAACCGGTCCAGGACCCGCACCGCTCGCTGCACAGCGAGACCGGGGCACGGCCCGGGGAGCACCCAGGCCGGTCCGGGAATCCCCTGGTCAAGGCGGCCGGGCTGGCCTGGCTGGAGTTCGAGAAGCCGGACCTGGACCGGGCCGAGCGGTTCTACGCCGACTTCGGCTTCACCGTGGCGGACCGCACCCCGGAGGCGCTGCTGCTGCGCGGCCGGTGGGCGGCTGCCGCGTGCCTGGTGGTGCGCCGCGGCCCGCAGGCCCGTTTTGTCGGGCCGGCCTTCCAGGCGCCCGCCCGCGATGACCTGGACCGGCTGGCCCGCGGTACCGGCGGTACGGTGACCGCGCACTGGGGCGGCCACACCGTGCTGCTGCGCGACCCCAGCGGGTACCCGGTGCGCGTGGTCCACGGCGTCCCGGAGCTGCCCGCGCTGCCCGAACGCGCCCCGCTGCCGATGAACTTCGGGCAATCGGAGGCCGGGCCGGTGCGGGCCAATGCGACCCAGCGGCCGGCCCGGCGGCCGGCCGAGATCGAGCGGCTGGGACACGTGGCGCTGGGCACCACCCGGTTCCGCGAGGCCCTGGACTGGTACCTGGACACGCTCGGGCTGATCGTGTCCGACTTCCTGTATCTGGACGGGCAGCGCGACCGCGGCCCGGCGATGGCGTTCATCCGCTGCGACCTGGGCAGCGTCCCCTCAGACCATCACACCCTGGCCATGGCGCTGATGCCGCAGAGCGGCTACCTGCACTCGGCTTACCAGGTCGCCGACATCGACGAAGTCGCGGCCAGCGGGGAGTACCTGCGCGAGCAAGGGTACCGGCACGCGTGGGGCCTGGGCCGGCACATCCAGGGCAGCCAGATCTTCGACTACTGGCGCGACCCGGACAAGACCATGTTCGAGCACTACACCGACGGCGACATGTTCGACGCCACGATGAAACCCGGCTGGGCCCCGATGTCGGTCAGCGGCCTGGCCCAGTGGGGCCCCAAGGCGACCGCCGAGTTCACCGGCGCCAAGGATCCGCGCGTGGTCGTGGCGGCCATCAAGGCCCTGCGGGACAAGGGCAACGAGATCGACCTGCACGCGCTGCGCGGCCTGATCAAGGCGATGAGCTCATGAGCACCAGCCTGGCCCGCACCGCGGACGGCTGGTGGGCCGTGACGCCGGCCGGGCTGGTCCGGCTCGGCCTGCCCGCTACCACCACGGCCGGGCTGCTCGCCGACCGGGCGGCGCTGACGGCAGCCATCGAGGCCGCGCACGCCGCCGGCGCTCAGGACGCGGTGCCCGCGGGATCGCTGGACCTGCTCAGCCCGGTGACCGCCCCGGCCCGGGTGGCGGCGCAGGCGGTGAACTACCGGTCCCACGCGACCGACTCCGGATTCGACCCGGACACAGTCCCGGCGGCGTTCTTCCGCAAGGCCTCGCACTCCATCACCGGGCCGACCGGGGACATCATCCGCCCCGACGGGGTCGGATTCCTGGACTACGAGGTCGAACTCGGCCTGGTCATCGGCGCGGACCTGCCGGTCGGCACCACGGTGACCGAGGCCGATCTGGCCCGCTATGTCGTGGCCCTGGTGGTCGCCGACGACGTCAGCGCCCGGCAGATCCAGCTGGTCAAGACCCAGTTCTACGAGTCCAAGTCCTACCCCACCTTCACCCCGGTGGGCCCCTGGCTGACCCTGGTGGACGCGGCGGACCTGGCCCGGCTGAGCTCGCTGCGGCTGACGCTGTCGGTGAACGGGCAGGTGCGGCAGGACAACACCGTGGCGGACATGATCGTCCGGCCGGCGCAGGCGCTGACCCTGCTGTCCCGGTTCCAGCCGATGGCCCCGGGCGACCTGCTGCTGACCGGCACGCCCGGCGGCACCGCGCTGAAGGCACCGGCCAAGATCGCCGGGCTGCTCGCCGGGCTGCTGCCGCCCGCCACCCGGTGGAAGCTGTTCTTCAGCCGGCAGGCCGCCAACCCCCGCTACCTGCACGACAGCGACGTCATCACCGCGACGATCGCCTCGCCCGACGGGCAGCTCGACCTCGGCACCCAGCACAACACGATTATCGGGAAGCTGCCATGAACACGCGAGAAATACTGCCGCTGCCGGAGTCGACCTACCAGCTGCTGCTGGACGCCGCCGGCGCCTGGCCCGACGCCGTGGCCACGCAATGGATCCCGGACCCAGGCGATTACACCCGCCGCCTGGACTGGACCTACGCCGAGCTGGCGGCCATGGTGACGCGGATCGCTAACGCGCTGACCGCCCTGGGGGTGCGGCGCGGCGATGCGGTGACGCTCAGCAGCGTCAACACCTCGATGCTGTACGCCGCCACGCTGGCCGCGCAGGCCGTCGGGATCGCCGCCCCCGTCAACCCGGCGCTGTCCGGCGAGCGGATCGCGGAGCTGATCCGCCGGACGGGATCGCGCGTCCTGGTCGCGGCGGGGCCGGAGCTGGACCCGCAGCTGTGGCATCGGCTGCTCGAGGTGGCGCGCCAGGCGGGGATGACCGCGGTCCTGGCGCTGCGACCGGACGGCGCCCGCGGCACCCCGCCCGCACTGGACCCGGCCGGTGACGCGCCCGCCAGCGGTACCCCGAACGGCCGCGCGCCGGTCGTGGCCTACTTGGACGAGATGATCGCCGGGCAGCCGGACAGCCACCTGGTCGGCGCGGACCTGCCGGAGGCAGACGACCTTGCCGCGTTCGTGCACACCGGGGGGACCACCGGCGCCCCGAAGGTCGCCGCGCATACCCACGCCAACCAGCTGGCCTGCGGCCGGGGGATCTCCTTGTGCAGCGGGCTGGCTGCCGGGGAGGGGATGCTGGGCGGGCTGCCGCTGTTCCACGTCAACGCCCTGATCGTCACCGGCATCGCGCCGATGTTCAGCGGCGCCCGGGTGGTGTGGCCGGGCCCGGCGGGCTACCGCGACCGGGCCCTGTACGCCCGGTTCTGGAAAATTGTCGAGCACTACCGGATCGCGGCGATGTCCGCCGTCCCCACCGTCTACGGCACCCTGGCGCGGGTCCCGGTCGACGCCGACATCAGCTCGCTGCGGCTGCCGATCGTGGGCGCAGCCCCGCTGCCGGCCTCGGTGCGCGAGGACTTCGCCCGGCACACCGGGCTGCACCTGCTGGAAGGCTACGGGCTCACCGAGGCGACCTGCGCCAGCACCTGGACCAGGCCGGGTGAGGAACGGCCCGGGTCGGTCGGCCGCGTCCTGCCCGGCCAGCAGGTCAAAGCCGTCCGGATCGGCGACGGGTCGTGGGCCGACTGCGCCCCCGGCGAGACCGGCGAGCTGGTGATCGGCGGGCCCGCCGTGTTCGCCGGCTACGTCACCGACCCCGATCTTGGCGGCCCCCGGGTGAGCCGGGAAGGCATCGTCCATGACGGCTGGCTGGACACCGGGGACCTCGGCAGCGTCGACGCCGGCGGCTTCGTCTACCTCACCGGCCGGGCCAAGGACCTCATCATCCGCGGCGGCCACAACATCGACCCCCGGGTCATCGAGGACGGGCTGCTGCGCCACCCCGCGGTCCGCGCCGCCGTGGCCGTCGGCCGCCCCGACCGGCACTCTGGCGAGGTCCCGGTCGCCTACGTCGTCCCCGCCGACCCCGGCCGGTTCGACGAGGCGGACCTGCTGGCGTGGGCCGCCGACGCCATCGGCGAGCCCGCCGCCCGGCCAAAGCACATCTACCCGATCACCGAGATCCCGGTCACCGAGGTGGGCAAGCACTTCAAGCCCGCGCTGCTCGCCGACGCCGCCGTCCGCGCCATCACCGAGGCGCTGGCCGCGGCGGGCGTGGCGGATGCCCGGGTCACCGCAGCGTACGAGGACGGGCGGCTGGTCGTCACCGTGACCGGCGCCGACCCCGATCGCGTGCAAGACGCCGTCGCCGGATTCGCCCTCACCGTCCGCTCCGGGCCGTCGCCCACCCCTCAGATCACCAAAAAGTGACCCGTAGAAAGAGACATGACCATGAACGACCACTACCCCGCGACCCAGGAGCCCGTCATCATCGTCGGCGCCGGCCCGGCCGGCTGCACCGCGGCCCTCCTGCTCGCCGACTTCGGGATTCCCGTCACCCTGCTGGAACGCTACCCCCAGCCCCATCCCCTGCCCCGCGCGGTGCACCTGGACGACGAGGTGGCCCGGATCCTGGACCGGATCGGCGTCAGCGAGGGTTTCCTGGCCCGGTCCCGGCCTGGCAGCGGACTGCGCCTGCTCGACGCCGGGCACCGCGTGATGGCCGAGTTCCGCCGCGAGCACCAGGCCAGTGAGCACGGTTTCCCGCAGGCGAACATGTTCCACCAGCCCGACCTGGAAGAGCTGATGCTCGCCCGGGTCGAGGCGCACCCGCTGATCGACTTCCGCCGCGGCGCCGAGGTGATCGGGCTGGACGATGACGATGCCCCCGGCCCGCTCAGCGCGGCCCCGGTCCGGGTGCACGCCCGCATCGCCGCCGGCTCGCAGACGTTCACCGGGCAGGTCGTGCTGGGCTGCGACGGCGCCAACAGCACCATCCGGGAGCTGACCGGGATCACCATGGAGGACCTGGGCTTCACCGAACGCTGGCTCGTGGTCGACATCCAGGTCGAGGACGGCCTTGATACCTGGGACGGGGTGGAGCAGATCTGCGACCCGGCCCGGGCCGCCACATTCATGCAGGTCACCGGCGACCGGTACCGCTGGGAGTTCCGGCTGCTCGACGGCGAGGACGAAGCCAGCCTGATCACCCCGGCCGCCCTTGGCCGGCTGCTGCAGCCCTGGACCGGGCGCAGCGACCTGGCGGGCCTGAAGGTCATCCGCAGCGCCAGCTACACTTTCCGCGCCCGGCTGGCGTCCCGCTTCCAGGCCGGGCGTGTCTTCCTGCTCGGGGATGCCGCCCATCTCACCCCGCCGTTCATCGGCCAGGGCCTGGCGGCCGGGCTGCGCGACGCCGACAACCTGGCCTGGAAGCTCGCGCACGTGCTCACCGGCCGGGCCGGGGCCGGCCTGCTGGCCAGCTACGAGACCGAACGCCGCCCGCACGCCAGGGCCCTGGTGCAAAAGGCCGTCCGGGTCGGCTGGGCGATGACCGGGGGCCAGGACCGCGCCGCCGCCGTCCGCCGGATCGCCCTGGCCGCCGCCGTCCGCAGCGACCGCATCTGCGAGTTCATGGGCTCCACCGCCACGCCGCGGCTCAAGGCCGGCGCCCTGCAGCAACCCCAGCGGCGCCTCCTCCCGTCCGGCATTCCGCCCGCGCTGCGGGTCGGCGGCCTGATCCCCAACCCGCTGGTGTCTGCCGGCGACGCCCAGCCCGTCCGGCTGGACACGATCCTGGCCGGACGCACCGCCGTGCTGACCGCGCGGCGCCCCGACGCCGGACTGGTGGATTTCTGCCGCCGGCACGGCCTCGTCCTGGTGCGGATCAGCAGCACATCCGGGACCGGCACCCCCGCAGGACCAGGCGCCGGGGAGGACGCCGACTGGATCGACGTCCGTCTCGCTGGCAACGCACCGCCCGCGGGCATGCGGGCCCTGACCGCCGACCCGGCGCTGACCGTCATCGTGCGCCCGGATCGCGTGGTGGCGGCGGTGGAGCCCCGGTACCGGCTGCCGCGCCTGCCCTGGTACGTCCCGGCCAGTGCCGTGCCCGGGTATCCGGCACCGGCCCCCTCGCCAGCCCGCCCCGAGCCCGCCGGTCCGCTGCCGGCCGCCCGCTAGAAGGTTCCCATGTTCATCACCATCTCGCTGCTGCTGGCCGCGGCCTGCCTGCTCCCCGCGGCGGGCAAGCTGACCGGCAACCCGAAGATGCGGCAGTCCGCCGCGCACTTCGGGATCCCCTGG
>JBKQQQ010000281.1:0-10818 GCA_052144275.1 Streptosporangiaceae bacterium | reverse complement strand
AGGCCCGCGGGAACCAGCGCCGTGCCAGCTCCTTGATGCTGGACACGTCGACCATCCGGTAGTGCAGGTAGGCGTCGAGTTCGGGCATGTCACGGGCGATGAACCAGCGGTCGGTGGCGATCGAGTTACCGCACAGCGGCACCTTCCTGGCCTCCGGGACGTGCCCGCGCACGTAGTCGAGCACGAGCTCGGCGGCTTCGGTCACCGCGATCCCGCCGGGCAGTGCGGCGAGCAGGCCGGAGGCGGTGTGCATCTCACGGACCACGTCCGGCATCGACTCCAGGGCCTCAGCCGGCGGCTTGATGACCAGGTCGATGCCCTCGTCGAGCAGGTTGAGCTCGGCGTCGGTCACCAGGCACGCGATCTCGACGAGGGCGTCACGTTCGATGTCGAGCCCCGTCATCTCGCAGTCGATCCACACGAGCCGGTCGTTCATTCTCACAAGACTATGACCTCGGCCGCCCTGTGCTGCCAGCAAGAACCCTTTTAGGCCGAACGAACCGGGTGCCTGCCCGGCAGAGTGCTCCTAGCCTCGATGCCGGATGTGCTCAGGGACGGCGATGCCCGGCCGCAGCGCGGCGTCAGGCTCCGGTTCGCCGAACCGTACCGTGACCGGCACCACGCCCGCCCACCGGTCGGTCGCGCAGTCCTCCGGCTCGTCGGACGGGTCGCCGGCGCGGATCTTGACCGAGGCCTCGGTGAGCGGGAGCGCGAGGACGGAGGTGGCGGCCAGCTCTTTCTTGGTGGGCTGGCGTGCGTAGGACCACTGCCCGGGAGCCAGGTGCTCGGTGATGACCCGGAGCGCCTCCATCCGCTCGTCAGCCTCGGTGACCAGCCGGGCCACGCCGAAGATCATGGCGCTGCGGTAGTTCATCGAGTGGGTGAACACCGACCGCGCGCAGACCAGCCCGTCCAGGTGCGTGACCGTGACGCAGACCTCCTGGCTGCCGCCCGCCATGAAGGTCGCGTTGGCCGACGACCCGTGCAGGTACAGGGTGTCGCCTAGGCGGCCGTACCCGGTGGGGAGCACGCGCGGCACGCCGTCGGCGATGACCCCGAGATAGCAGATCAAGCCGGCGTCGAGTACCGCATAGAGGTCGTCGCGGTCAGTCCGGGCGCGCTCACGGTGCCGGTGCAGCGCGGTGCGCGGCGTATTGGAGAGGTCAGGCAGGCGCTCTGCTTTCCCGTTCGCCTCCGGGGCCCCACCCACCTCCCCATCCCCCTTCACTGGCGCCGCCTTGCTTGCCTGGCCGCCTGCAGCGGCGGGCCCTCGTCGCTCGTTCCTCGCTCCTCAGTCCAGGCGGCACCGCGCCCCTTTGGCTCGCGGGATGATTATACGGCGGCCGCCCGCAGGCCTGGGATCTCGTGGGCGCGGGGGCCCAGACGGATGGGGGTTCCGTTGGTCCGGGCCGGCCCCGCTGGCTCGGGCAGCTCGCGAGCGATACCAACGTCCACTCGGGTGAGCTGGTCGATGTCGATTCCGCCTGGGCCGAGGTTGTCGCACTCGGGTACCTGGGAGGCGCCGTAGTGGCCGCCACGAGCCCACAGCGCCCGGCTGCGGGGCCTGGTCAGCTGGCGGAACGGGGCAGGCTGCCCGGCCGGCCAGCGGCGCGGGATCTGCCACGAGTCCAGCCAGCCGAGGATCGCGGCCAGCCCGATCATCTGGAAGCTGGTGAACGGCTCCCGGGGGGAGCCGAGCACCCCGATCTGGACGCACAGCCTGCCCTCGCGGTTTACGGCCGCGGGGCGCGGTGGCAGCCGGTCCGGCGCGTAGTCCAGGTACTCAGGCATGCCCAGCGCGCAGCCCGCCCGGACGATCGGCAGCAGCTGCGCGATGTCACCTGTCAGCGGGTCCCACACCAGGTGAGTTGGCCGGTTCTCCTGGTTGAGCCGCTGCGCGGCCGACCAGACCGATATGACGTGCGGGTCCGCGCCTAGCGTCAGCCAGACCACCCGCGGTGCTCCACCCCCGAGTTGCCCCCCGTCGGTCTCGGCTCGGATGCATCTGGCGCCCGGCATCCACGCGTCAGCCACAGGGTGTGCCTCCCACTTTAGAACGGTCTAGACCTTCTAGCTCCCTTTCACCTGCTTACGTCACCATTGGTGATTAGTCCATAGGGAGAACGTTAGGATTTTGCGTTCCGTCCGTTCTACGATTCGGAAGATCATGACCGTAACCAGCGCTCCCCCGGGAATACCCAGCCCTGCGCGGCTGGAAAAGTGGCTCAGCCAGGCCATCGCCGACGAGTCAGTCGAGCTGACGGATATCCAGCTCATCGCGGGCGGCCGGTCGAACCTGACCTACCGCCTAGCCGTCCGCGGGCCCGGCGGAGACCGGTTTCTCGTGCTCCGCCGGCCGCCGCTCGGCCACGTGCTGCCCACCGCGCACGACATGTCGCGGGAGTTCCGCGTCCTGTCCGGGCTGGCCGGCACCAGGGTACCGGTGGCCCGGCCGGTAGCGTTCTGTGACGACACCGAAGTCATCGGCGCGCCGTTCTACCTGATGGAGCACGTGCCCGGGGTGGTGCTCAGGTCCCGGCAGGACACCGCCGTGCTGACCGAACCGCAGGCCGCCGAGCTTTCCGAACGGCTGGCCGACATGCTCGCCGCCATCCACGGCGTCGACGTCGAGGCGGTCGGCCTCGGCGGGCTCGGCCGCGGCGCCGGATACCTCACGCGCCAGCTGAGCCGCTGGCAGCGGCAGTGGGAGCTGTCCAAGACCAGGGAGGTGTCCGGGTACGACGATCTGGTGACCAGACTGACGGCCACGCTCCCGCCCGAGGGCGAGACCACGCTGGTACACGGGGACTTCCGGCTGGACAACGTGCTGGTGACGCTGGCGCCGCAGCCGCGGATCACGGCCGTCGTGGACTGGGAGATGGCCACCCTGGGCGACCCGCTCGCGGACCTGGGGCTGACCATGGTCTACTGGACCGACCCGGGTGAGGAAGGCTGGCTCGAACCGGCGCTGGGTTCGGCCGCCCCGGGGCCGGGGCTGAGGACGGACGCCACCACCAGCCCGGGCTTCATGACCCGGGCCGAGTTCGCGGCCGGGTACGCCCAGCGGACCGGGCGGGACATATCCCGGCTCGGTTACTACGTGGCGTTCGGCTACTTCAAGCTCGCCGTCGTGCTCGAGGGCATCCACGCGCGATACCTGCAGCGCCAGACGGTGGGTGAGGGCTTCGAGCAGGAGGGCCTGGCCGTCCCGACGCTGGTCGCCCGCGCTCACCAGGTACTCGACGCGGACGCCAGGTAAGGCAGCCCAGGTAAGGCAGCCCAGGTAAGGCAGCAGAGATAAAAGAGATAAACCAGCCCAGATAAACCAGCACCGAGTAAACCAGCACCGAGCCAGGCTGGCACCCTGCCAGGTGAGGGAGCCAGCGGTTCACGTCAGCCCGGGCAGCGGAAGCTCGACAGGACCACGGCGCCCCGCTCACGCCGGGCAGGAGCCCGGCGCCCCGCTCTCGCCGGGCCTGCCGCTCGGCTTCCGCCTGCCGAGCTATTTTTGAGGCCCGGCGCCCCGCTTACGCCGGACCTCTACAGAAGAGGACGCGCTACCTCCGCCGGAGGTTCACGCCCGCCCGGCAAAAAACGCAAGAATGTGGCAGCCTGCCCCAAAGAGGGTGTACGGTGCCACATCCATGCGCCCGGGATCACGCGATCACGCGAGACCCGCCCGGGATCGCGCGAGCGCGAGACCCGCCCGGGTCACGCGAGGAGGGCAGCGACTTCGGCGGCGATCGCGGCGGCTGTGTCCGGGGCCGGGGGGTCGACGGTCATCCGGGCGGCCGTGCTGCCCAGGCCGCGCACACCGAGCGCGTGCTTGATCCGGCCGATGCTCGCCCCCAGCGCGACGATCCGGTCAAGCCGCGCCTGCTCCCCGGGCTGATGCCGCAGGGCCGCGTAGACCTCGGGGTAGGCGGAGCTGCGGCCGGAGATCACGCCCGCGCCCCCGGCCCGCATCGTGGCCGCGGGGTTGGCGTCGTTGCCAGAAAAGATCCGCAGGCCCGGCGCCGAAGCGATGTAGCCGGCCAGGTCAGCCGAGGCGGATCCGCTGACCTTGGCGCCTGCTAGCCCTGCCGCTTCCGCCACCTGGGCAAATAGCGGCGGGGGGACGGGCAGCCCAGTCCGTTCGGGGAAAATATAGGCGTAGAGCTCGGGGCCGGGTGCGGCATCGCGGATACGCCGGTAGTGGGCGGTCAGCTCATCGGGGCGAGCGGGCAGGTAGTAGGGCGTGATCGCGGCGATGCGTTCGGCGCCGAGCGCGGCCGCCGCCTGGGCCAGCCGGCTGGCGTGCCGGGCGTCCGGGGCGCCGACGTGCGCGATCACGCGATCCGGTCCGGCCTCGGCCAGCGCCAGCTCGAACAGCGCCAGCCGTTCGGAGTCCTCCAGGGCGGGGAACTCGCCGGTGGTCCCGGCCACGAACAGGCCGTCCACCAGCCCGGCGACGAGCTTGTACAGCGCGCGGTTGGCGTCGGGATCCAGCTCGCCGGAAGCGCCGAACAGCGTCGGGACGGCTGAGAATACGACCGGGGCCGGGCTCATACGAAGCTCACACGAAACCGCGCGGCTTGAAGAACGCGCTCGAATCTCTCCGCCAGAGCAGGATGACCGCGCCCAGGCCGATGAGCCAGGTCAGCAGAGGGAACACCAGGCCGAGCAGCGTCTTGGGTTCCCTGAGCACGCCGAGCATGTCCAGGGTGGCCAGCCCGAACAGCACGCTGGACATGATCCTGGCCCAGTTCCGCCCCTGGCTGTTCGCCTTGGCCATCCACAGCCACAGGGCGACGCCGACCACGCCGGCGACGATGGCCAGCGTGATGATGAACGTGTTCAGCTGGCTGACCTGGGCGGCGCTGAGGGTCGGGCGTGCCTTCCTGATCGCGGCCTTGGTGCCGCTGACGTTCATCAGGGAGATGACCAGGCTGACCGTGCTGACGGCGGCGCCGGCGTACATGAGCTTGACCGCGTTCAGCACCGACGGCGGGGCCGGGGGCCGCTCCGGCTCAACGGGCTTGCCGGTCGACGGGTAGGGCTGGTACATGATGACCTCTGCTGGGTGACGATGCCGAACCGGATGGCGGGTCCCGCACTGGTCTTCAGAGCTTAGCCGTCAGCCCCGGAGCGGGCTATTCGGCTCCTCGGGTTCGGTGATACTAGCAAGCACCATGACGGAGCAGACCCCGGCGACCACCGCGGCGTCAACGGCTCGAGCTGAGCCGCTGACCTCGCTGGACCCGCACGCCGTCCGGCTGCAGCGCTGGGAGATCGTCTGCGTCTTCGCCGTCTCGCTCGGCGCCAGCGGCCTGTACGCGCTGGTCAATTTCATCGGCTCGCTGACCGCGCACCAGTCACTGGGCAAGCAGACCGCCGTGCTCAACGGCTCTCTCGCGCCCGGCCGCCCGCTGCTCGACCTGTCCCTGCAGCTGCTGAACATCACCCTGTCGCTCGCCCCGGTGCTGCTCGTGTTCTACCTGCTGGCCCGGGCGGGGGAGGGGCCGTCCGCGATCGGCGTCGACGCCAGCCAGCCGGGCCGGGACCTGGCCAGGGGCGCCGCGCTCGCCGCGGTCATCGGCGGCACCGGACTGGGCCTGTACCTGATCGCCTATCACATCGGCGTCGAGCTGAACGTCGTGGCGGAGAACCTGCCGGACATCTGGTGGCGGATCCCGGTGCTGCTGCTCTCCGCGGCCCAGAACGCCATCCTGGAAGAGACCGTCGTCCTCGGGTACCTGATGAGCAGGCTGGAACGGCTCGGCGTCAGGCCATCGCGGGCCATCGCCATCAGCGCGGTGATCCGCGGCTCCTATCACCTGTACCAGGGCGCGGGCGCGTTCCTCGGCAACGCCGTCATGGGCGCGCTCTTCGGCGTGCTGTACCGGCGGTGGCGCCGGGTGACTCCGATGATCATCGCGCACTTCCTGATCGACGCGGTGGCCTTCGTCGGCTACGCCCTCCTGGCCGGTCACGTGTCCTGGCTGCCCAAGCCATAAACAGGAAGGAGCCAGCACCATGAACGTGCTCGCCCGGCTCTGGGACCGGGTGTCGGGCAGCCAGCCCCTGCCGCCGGCCTGGGTGATCGGCCTGACAGGGTTGCTGGCCATTGCCGTGGTGCTGGACTCGCGATCCTGGCGGGTGACCGGGAAGGTCATCACGATCGCGCACGAGGGCGGCCACGCGCTGGTGTCGGTGCTGTCCGGGCGGCGGCTTGACGGCATCAGGCTGCACGCGGACAGCTCGGGGGTGACCTATTCCCGCGGCCGGCGGCACGGCCCCGGCCTGGTGCTCACCGCGGCGGCCGGCTACGTCATGCCGTCGCTGCTCGGCGCGGGCGCCGCGTGGCTGCTGGCGGCGCGGCACCTGACCGCGATGCTCTGGCTGGCCCTCGTGCTGCTGGCCGCGACGTTCCTGGCTGTCCGTAACCTGTTCGGCGCGGTAGCGGTGCTGGTCACCGCGGGCGCGGTGTTCGCGGTGAGCTACTACGCCACGGCCGTCGTACAGGCTGGGTTCGCCTACCTGGCCGCGTGGTTCCTGCTGTTCGGCGGGGTCCGCCCGGTGCTGGAGCTGGCCCGGGGACAACGCCAGCGCTGGGCCCGGGGCTCCGACGCCGACCAGCTCGCCCGGCTGACCGGTGCCCCGGCCGGCCTGTGGGTCACGCTGTTCGTGCTGGTGTCGCTCGCCGCCCTGGTCATCGGCGCCGGCCTGCTCCTCCCACCCGGCTGGCACCCCGGCCTGCCTTCCTGACCCGCCTGACTGGCACACGGGCTTGCCTTCCTGACCCGCCTGACTGACCCCGGCCCGGCGGCCCTACTCTTAGTTCGCTGGTATTTCGCACGCTTTTCTGAATTCCGTTGACGGTATACGATCCACGCCGTTATCATCATGCGATAGTAATGTTCTGACTACTTGAGAAGGGTCAATGGCCAGGGCTTCCGCAGTCAGAATGCCTCCGGAGGCGAACGCCGCGCACGGCTGTGAAGGCGCACGACGCGTCCTCGCCCTGCTGCTCACGTTCTCCGCCGACGACAACACGCTTACCGCCCGCCAGCTCGCCGAGCGCACCGGCATCGCGCTGCCCAGCGTCTACCGCTATATCACGCTGCTGCGCGAGACCGGGCTGCTGGCGGGCGACGAACGCGGCAGTTACCGGCTCTCCGCCCGGCTCATCGGCCTGGCCCGGGCGGCGGAGGCCGCGGAGAGCATCATCGACGTGGCCGATCCCGTCATGCACGACCTGGCCGAGCAGACCGGGGAAACCGTCATCCTGGTCCGGCTGATCGGCCGGTCGGCGGTGTGCGTGCACCGGGTGCAGTCCGCGCAGCAGCTGCGCATCTCGTTCGAGGCCGGCCAGCCGCTCCCGCTCGAGCGCGGCGCCAGCTCCCGGCTGCTGCTGGCCAGCCTGACGCCTCAGGTCCGCAAGGAATACCTGGCCCCGCTGGCCGAACGAGACCCGGAAGCCGCCGCCCTGCTCGAGAAGAAGATTCTCATGGCCGGGCAGCAGGGCTTCGCGACCAGCGAGGAGGAAATCCACAAGGGGGTCTGGGTGGCTTCGGCCCAGGTGATGCAGGGTAAGCGCATGCTGGCCGTGCTCACCATGCCGTCGCCGCTGGTCCGGGCGGAGGCTGATCGGCGGGCGCAGCTGCTGAGCCGGGTCAGGTCAGCGGCCCGGGAGATCAGCGACGGACTGCGCGTGGCGCGACGGTTAGCGGGCGGGCGGCGGTCGGGCTAAGCCTTCGCTGGCAATCGATTTCACCGTTATTCTTCCCGCATGCCGGAATTCCGCGACATGATCCCGGGGACCCGGGTCAGCGTGAGCCAGCCGTCGCTGGCCGGCCTGCAGGCCGCGATGGCCGCGGGCACGCTCACCTCCGCCGCGCTGACCAGCTTCTACCTGCAGCGCATCGACCGGCTGAACCCGGCCCTGCACGCGGTCATCACGGTGAACCTCGACGCCCCGGCCGAGGCGGCGGCCAGCGACATGGCCCGGGACGCGGACGGCCCGCGCGGTCCCCTCGAGGGCATTCCCGTGCTGGTCAAGGACAACATCCAGGTCGCCGGGATGCCGACTACCGCGGGCTCGCCGGCCTTGCTGTCCGCCGAGCCCGGCGACGCGTTCCTCGTCTCGCGGCTGCGCGCGGCCGGCGCGGTGGTCATCGGCAAGGCCAACCTGTCCGAGTGGGCCAACTTCCGGTCCACCCACTCCACCAGCGGCTGGTCTACGCTCGGCGGCCAGACCGCCAACCCCTACGCGCTCGACCGCAATCCGTCCGGGTCGAGTTCGGGGTCGGCGGCCGGGGTGGCCGCGGGGCTGGCGCCGCTCGCCATCGGCACCGAGACCGACGGCTCGATCGTCTGCCCGGCCAGCGCCTGCGGCATCGTCGGCATCAAGCCCACCAACGGGCTGGTCAGCCGCCGCGGCATCGTGCCGATCTCGCCGGTGCAGGACACCGCGGGGCCGATGGCGGCCTCCCTCGCCGACGCGGCGGCCCTGCTGGCCGTCCTGGCCGCCGCCGACCCCGAGGACCCGGTCTCGGCGGCCGAGAACGAATTGGCCGAACGGGCCGGGGTTGACCTTTCCGCCGCCGCTTACTCGCGTGCCCTGGACGTCGCCGCGCTGGAGGGCGCCCGCCTGGGCATCTGGCGGGACGGCTCGGCCGCGGCCGGGCCGGCCACCGCCGCCGTGCTGGACGAGGCGGTGGCCAGGCTGCGCTCGCTCGGCGCCATCGTGACCGATCAGGTGGCCCTGCCCGGCGCGGAGAAGATCACCGAGCCCGAGTTCGCCGCGCTGCGCTTCGAGTTCAAGTACGGGATCAACGCCTACCTGGCCTACGTCGCGGACTTCAGCCACGGCGCCGCCTTGCCGGGCAGCCTGGCCGAGCTGATCGACTTCAACAAGCGGAACGCGGACCTGGTGCTCTCCCGGTTCGGCCAGGAGATATTCGAGCAGGCCGAGGCGACGAGCGGTGACCTGGCCGACCCCGACTACCTGTCCGCGCGGCGGGACGCCACCCGGCTCGCCCGCACCGCCATCTCCACGCCGCTGGCCGACCACGGGATCGAGGCCATCGTGGCCCTGACCGCCAACCCGGCCTGCCTGACCGACTACGTGCTCGGCGATCACGACGTGTTCCACACCTCGGGCCCGGCCGCCGTGGCCGGCTGCCCGTCGATCACGGTGCCGTTCGGGTCCGTGTCGGGGCTGCCGGTCGGGGTGTCCTTCTTCGGCCCGCGCTGGACCGAGCCGCGGCTGATCGGCCTGGCCTACGCCTTCGAGCAGGCGACGCAGAACCGCCAGCTCCCCACCCTGGCCGCCAGCGTCACCCAGCCGCCCCGTTAGCCCTCCGCAGCCGCGCACCCGCCCCGCGTTCCGTCCTGGTGATTCTTCCCTGCGTCCCTACCCCCGGCCCCCGTTCCGTCCTGGTGATCTTCCCTCGCGATAACCTGACGAGCATGGAGTCTTGGCGCCGAGTGGATGTTCCCGTGCTACCGGGGAGCGGTCCGGCGCCGCGGCTGCACGACACGGCCACCGGTGACCTGGTGCTGGCCGCCGCGGGCCCGGTGGCCACGCTGTACGCCTGCGGCATCACCCCGTACGACGCGACGCACATCGGGCACGCCGCCACCTACACCGCCTGGGACCTGCTGGTACGGGCCTGGCTGGACGCTGTCCCCGAGGTGCCGGACGTCTCGGAGCTCCCGGAGTCGTCGCCCCCGCCGCGGTACACCGTGATCTACGTGCAGAACGTGACCGACGTCGACGACCCGCTGCTCGAGCGGGCCAACCGGGACGGCGAGGACTGGCGGGAACTGGCCCGCCGCGAGACGCAGCGGTACCGGCAGGACATGGAGGCGCTGCGCGTCCTGCCGCCGACCCACCTGATCGGGGCGGTCGAGGCGCTGCCCGTCATCGAGCGGTTCAGCGCCCGGATAGCCGACCGGGGCGCCCTGTACAACGTGGACGAGGACGTTTACTTCGCCAAGTCGGCGGACCCCGGTTTCGGCTCGCTGTCCGGGCCCGGCACGGCCAGCGGGTACGGCCCGGCCGAGATGGCCGAACTCGCCGCTCAGCGCGGCGGCGACCCGGACCGCCCGGGCAAGAAAGATCCGCTCGACGTCCTGGTCTGGCTGGCGGAACGGCCCGGCGAGCCGGCCTGGGACTCGCGGTTCGGACGCGGCAGGCCCGGCTGGCACATCGAGTGCGCGGCGATCGCCACCGAATACCTGGGTGACACCTTCGACGTCCAGGCGGGCGGCTCCGACCTGGTTTTCCCGCACCACGAGATGAGCGCCTCGCACGCCCGGGTGGCGCTGGCCCCGGGCGCGTTCGCCCGGGTGTACGTCCACGCCGGGATGGTCAGCTACCACGGCGAGAAGATGTCCAAGTCGCTGGGGAACCTGGTCTTCGTGAGCCGCCTCGTCGCGGACGGGGTAGACCCCATGGCCATCCGGATGGCCCTGCTCGCGCACCACTACCGTTCGGATTGGGAGTGGACCGACGCCGTGCTGGGCGACGCCCAGGCCCGCCTGGCCCGCTGGCGCTCCGCCCTGGCCCGCGCCGAAGCCGCCGTCCCCGAGGCCGGCACTCTGGCCGCCGTCCCCGACGCCGGCCCCCCGGCTACCGTCCCCGGGGTCGGCCTGGCCACCCCGGCGAGCGCGGCTGACATGGTGCTGGCCGGCGTCCGCGCCCGCCTGCGCGACGACCTCGACGCCCCCGGTGCGCTCGCCGTCGTGGACCGCTGGGCCGATGCCCTGCTGGCCGAACCCCCGACCCGCATCACCCCCCATGACCTGGCCGGCGCCCGCCTAGTCCAAGCC
>JBKQQQ010000280.1:0-7084 GCA_052144275.1 Streptosporangiaceae bacterium | reverse complement strand
CGGTAATCGGGTATGGAAATTCCGCTCGATGGCCGTGCCCGAACGGGGTGTTCTGCGGCTGGCCCTGGTAACTGCCCGGCGAGCCGTTATCATCTGGAGCGATGATCGGAGCGGCATGAAGATCGCGACCGCAGCCGAGCGGCCTGAGCTTCTCGGGCCTGCCTGGGAGAGGACCCGGGACACGCTGCCCGAATACAATAACCATGGCGACGTGCTGAACGAGTACTGGCCACGCCTGACCGAGGAGCGGCCTGACTTCCAGTTTCACCTCACCGGCGACGATGATGAGATCCTCGCCCGTGCCCGCTCCATCCCACTCCGCTGGGACGGCACGCTAGAGGACCTGCCGGCCGGCATCGACGGCGCGATCGCGCGTGGCTTCGACGAGGGCGGTGCCAACGTGCTCTGCGCACTCGTGATCATGGTTCCGCGGGACATCCAGGGCCGGGGAGTCAGCGCGGCCGCCGTGCGCGCGATGGGCGACATCGCCCGCCGCCACGGCCTGCACACGTTGATCGCGCCGGTCCGGCCGAACTGGAAGGAACGCTACCCGCTGGTGCCGATCGAGCGGTACGCCTGCTGGCGCCGCCCAGACGGCCGACTGTTTGACCCCTGGATGCGCGTCCACGAGCGGCTCGGAGCCGCCGTCCTGAAACCCGAACCGCTGTCGCTGCGGATCACGGGCACCACCACCGAGTGGGAATCCTGGACGGGCATGACCTTTCCCGACAGCGGCGACTACTGGTTCCCCGGCGGGCTTGCCACCGTGCACATCGACCGCGAGCACGACCGCGGCAGCTACTGGGAGCCGAACGTCTGGATGCGCCACACGCTGTGAGGACACCACGGGCCGCTGCGGCACGTCGACCCGCGCAGGCGAAAAGGGGCACGCAGCGCCGCCAATAGGAGCGGCTCACGGGCGCTCGCTCGCAAGCAGGCGCCGGTACCGGCCAGGACGACCGATGCCCTCACGATCTGTCAAGGCCACTGCCGCACCCACACGCGGGAACCGCCCGTTATGGCGCCAGTCACTGTAGGCCAGTATGGCAGTCAGTGCGGCGCCCGAACGAGGTGAAACGAGGTGATCTGTATGCGGCCACCCGCATGGCCGGCGCGGCTGACCGACGTCGGACTCTGCCGGTGAGCGCAAGCGGATCGGTAGCGTGGCTGAGCGTAGCGTCGGGGCGTGCCGCTGATGGCTGTCTGACCTTCACGTAGTGTCTCGTGGACAGGCTCCGGTGGGATACTTCGACTGTGGAGGCGTTTCACAATGCGGTGACGGCGGTCTTGACGATTCGGGGTGCGGCGAAGGCAGTGGCCTTCTACGAGCGGGCGTTTGGCGCGGAGGAGATCTACCGGAACACCTATCCGGACGGCAGGATCGTCGCTGAGCTGGCCGTAGGCGAGGCACGCTTCCGGGTGGCCGATGAGGCACCGGAGGCCGGCAATCTCAGTCCGGAGGCGCTCGGCGGCACCTCAGTCCGGCTCAACCTGCTGGTCGCCGACCCTGATGGTCTGGCAGCTGTGGCCATCGCGAACGGTGCCATCGAGGTTGCGCCGGTCGCGGACCAGTCGTACGGGCTGCGCCAGGGACGGCTGGCCGACCCGTTTGGCCATCATTGGCTGATCGGACGGCCGGTGGCCGGCGATACCGGCGACTGGGCGCGGACGGCCGCGCGGTAGCCGAGGGCGTTTCGCTGAAGGACTGAGGATCTGCAACCCCACCCTCTCTCCGGTAACGCACAGCCGAGATAACCCGGCCGCGATCACGATCTCCACCTCGGCCGCGGCCAGGCGTCCCCAGCTCGGGTTCCGGCAGCTGGCCGGTGCTGAGCTCGTCCCCCATGCGATGGCTCGCCCGGCGATCAGCACCCGCCGGGAAAGCCCCAGCCGGGCGAACGTAACGCTAGGGCCGGGGCCTCCGCCTGGCCGAAGGTGATCACGATCTCCCTGCCGTTGGCATAGCTGACCACAGGCCGCTGGAGCATGTCACTCACCCTGCGGGCGACCCCCTGGAACAACTCCACCTGGTCCGGCGTGTCGGCGCTCACCCCGAACCGTCCGCTGGCGACGAGCATCCGGGCGACGAAGGGGGCGAAGTTCGCCTCGCCCCGGGCCTTCTCCTCCGCGCTGAGAGGGATACGCCGGTACCCGGGCTGCGCGCCAAGTGAGTGAGTCATCGCTGATCTCCTTATGAGCGCCAGCCTCCCAGCATGCCATCCCGCGCTGGAACCACGACCGGGCATCCGGTGACCACGTGGGAGTTGCTGACTGAGACGGACCAGAAAACTGCGGGCCATGAGCCCGACGAGCTGACGTTACCCCAGCAAAGGGTTTCCGGTCACGGCACACTAGCTTCCAGAGGGCACGAGCACGATCCTGCCGAACACCTCGCCGGCATCCATCTTCTGATGAGCTAGCACGGCTTGCTCCAACGGCAGCAGCTCGTGCACCACCATCTGCAGCTCTCCGCGACTTGCCGCCTCGAACTGCTCGGTCCGCACGGCACGCCGGTCGGGTTTGGGCACGGTGTCCGTGCTGAAGGTCGCGAACGACAGCGACTTGCCGAACGCTGCCATCATCGCCATGCCGAAGTCCGCCGGCGGGTAGCCCGCAACTACGCCCACGACCACCATGCGGCCGTTCGGGTTGAGCCTGGCGAAGAAAGAAGGCAGGTCAGCACCGGCGACGATGTCGATGATGACGTCGTAGCCCGGGGGAGCGTCCTGGCCTCCCTCGCCGGCGCGGTCCAGCACGTGGGTCGCGCCGAGCTTGCGCAGTCGGTCGCCACGTTCGGCCGACGACGTCGTGACCGCCACCGCGCTGGCCCCGCCACGCGCCGCGAGCTGGACCGTCATGATCCCGATGCTGCCGGCCGCGCCGCGCACCAGCACTGACTCGCCAGGAGCAAAGCGGGCATGGGCAAGGCCGAAGTGGGCCACAGCTCCGGAGCTCCCGAGCGTCACCGCGTCGGCGGCGGACAGGTTCGCAGGAAGGGGAAGGATCTCCTCGACTGGGGCGATCGCCTGCTCGACGTAGCCGCCGCCCAGGCCGGTGAACGCCCACACGCGCTGAGCGACCCATGACGTGTCGACGCCGTCGCCGACTGCGGTCACGGTGCCCGCGACCTCGCTGCCGAGAATGTGGCCTTCCTTGAAGCCGTAGCCAGCGATGGCACCGCTCCGGATCACGGCGTCGACGCCGCCGACGCCGATCGCCTCGGTGGCGATCAGCACCTGCCCGTCAGCGGGACTCGGGTCCGGGAGGTCGATGACGGCCAGGCCTCCGGGACTTCCGAACGCCTGGATCTCAACTGCCTTCACTGTCGTCTCCTCGTCCTGGGATCGATTGTCCTGGGATCGGTTCGGACGCTAATGGACGCCGCAGCCGGGCTGGCTAAAGTGAGAGCGGTGACCGTCTCTTTGCCTCACAACCTGCGCTCCGACGCCCTGGACAACCGCGAGCGCATCCTCGACGCGGCCCGCGCGGCGTTCGCGGCCGAAGGGCTGAACGTGCCGATGCGGGAGATCGCCCGGCGCGCCGGGGTCGGCTCCGCCACCCTGTACCGCCACTTCCCGACCAAGCAGATGCTGGCCACCGAGGCCTTCACCGACCAGCTGTGCGCTTGCCGCGCCATCGTCGACGAAGGGCTCGCCGATCCGGATCCGTGGCACGGCTTCTGCCTCGTGATCGAGAAGGTCTGTGAGCTGCACGCACGCAACCGCGGCTTCGCCGCAGCCTTCAGGTCGGCCTTCCCCCACGCGATGGACGTCACCGCAGGCCGCGAATACGCGCTGAACTCGGTCGCCGAACTGGCCCGCCGCGCCATGAAGGCTGGCCACCTGCGTCCCGACTTCGTCCTGGACGACCTGATCCTCATGCTCATGGCCAACGACGGCATCCACGCCACCTCACCGGCCACCCGGGTCGCGGCCTCCCGGCGCTTCGCCGCGCTCGCGATCCAGGCCTTCCAGGCACCCCCGGCGGCCTCGCCGCTGCCGCCGGCGGTTTTTACCCGGTGAACGCCCCGCGGTTTGCGTGCGTTTGGATGAGCTGACCAGCGCGACCAGCTTGCGCAGCTACCGGTTCGTCAAGACCGCGCCGGCCAACTACACCGGCGGAGCCTCCATGGGCACCACGGTCTGCGTCTCCCCCTGACGCCCCCAGGAATGTCATAGCCCACTGCCAAAGTGGACGTCATGCACAGAAGGGGGCACCATGAGTGTCGTGACGATCGCCGAGGCCTGGCCCGCCGCCGGCCGCCCGTTCACCGTCGCCGAGCTGGATCGGATGCCAGATGACGGCCGTCGGTACGAACTGCTGAACGGAGCGCTCGTCGTGAGCCCCCGGCCGACAACGATCCATCAGGTCGTAGCGGGACGGCTGTACGGCGCCCTGAGCAGCGCCTGCCCCGAAGACCTTTGCGTCGTGCCCGAGCCCGCCGTCATGCTTGGCCCGCAGACCGAGTTCGATCCCGATCTCGTGGTGGTCCGCATGGATCAGATCGGTGGCGCGAAGTTCACCGAGCCGCCCCTGCTCGTCGTCGAGATCAGGTCGCCCAGCACCGCGCTCATCGACCTGAACAGGAAAAAGGCTGCGTACGAGAGGTTCGGCGTCCCGTCGTACTGGATCGTGAACCCGGACCCGCCCCAGCCGGAGCTGACCGTCTTCGAGCTGGGGGAGGGCGGTTACGCTCTGGTGGCCAAAGCGTCGGGGCGCTTCGCCGCTGGCCGTCCCTTCACCGTGAGCATTGACCTGGCCGACCTGACCCGCGGACTGCGCTGCTAATCCGGCGGCCGGATCGAACCACACCGGCAGATTCGGCGGCGACCGGAGCGTGGGAGAGGACGCTGAGGACTGGCCAGCAGGCGCATGTTACGCGCGGTCGGCATCCGGCGGCTGGAACGGGTTCTCCACGCGGACCCCGGAGTAGTCCTGGCCGGCGTTGAGATCCTCCGAATAGAGCACGGCACAGCCGATTTCGGCAGCGCTGCGGACGATCATCGCGTCCCAGAACGAGATCCCGGTGCGCTGATGGATGCCGATCGCGGCCAGGACGTCATCAGCCGCCGGGACGTGCAGATGCCAGTGCGACATGTCGGCGACGATCTCCTTCGCCGTTGCCGCGTCGAGCGGCTTGGCGATCTTCCGGGTGACGTTCACGAAGAACTCCTGCAGCACCTGGACGCTCAGGCAGCCGTCGCGGGACTCCCACAGCTGCTCGACCAGCGCCCGCGCCTGATCCCGCTTGCCGCCCGCGGAGTCGTCATGCGCGTACAGCAAGATATTGGTATCGACAAACCGGCGGTTACCGCTCATGGGCGCTGTCCCGGCTCCAGCCGATGTGCCCGCCGGTGCCAAGGTCCATCCCCTCACGCAGCCGGTCCAGGCTCCGGTCCCGGGCGTGGGCATATCCAGTCTCGTGCTCGACCAGTTCCCTCAGCATCCGGGCCAGCAGCTGTGACACCGATGTGCCGCGACTGGCCGCCAAGATCCTGGCTTCCCGGATGTCCTCCTCGGGAAGCGACAGCGTGATGTTCTGATTACCCACGGCGATTCACCTCAGATGATTCCATCGCTACACGTAAATAAGTGTAGCACGGAACTACGTGACAACTGCAGCCCTTAGCTTTCGCGGGCCGAGGCGGCGAGCCGGTCGGCGAGCGCGACGACGAGGCCGCGGAGCTCGTCCGGTCGCTCGATGACGAACGGCCGGTCGAGCGAGGCGAGCACCGCAGGCACCCAGTCGAGCCGCTCCGCCCGCAGGTCCACGCGGAGCCAGCCCTCGGCCTGCGGATCCGCGTCGGCCGCGGCCTCCTCGATGCTCGCGACACTGGCCGGAAGCCGGGTCCGGATCTGCTCGGCTGTCCCCTGTATCCGCAGCGTCACCTGATGCCGGTACGGAGTCGTGGCGAGCCCCGAGAGCACGCGCTGGGCCGGGTCGAGCCCGGCGGGCGGCTCGAACGAGCCGGGCAGGGTCCTCGCGTCCGCGATGCGGTCGAGCCGGAAGGTCCGGTCCTCGCCGATCCCCGGATCCGCGCCCGTGACGTACCACCGGCCTGAATGAGTGACCAGCCCGTACGGGTGCAAGGTGCGTTCGCTGCGCCGGCCGTCGGCGGCGGTGTACCTGATCGAGACCGGCCGGTGATGGCGCACCGCGTCGGCGATGCAGAGCAGGACCGAGCTCTCCGGGGCGGCGAACTCGCCGGGCGGGGCGGTGAAGGCGAGCGACCCGAGTACGGTGTCGAGCCTGCGGGCGAGCCGCTCCGGCAGGACCCGCCGGATCTTGGCCGCGGCCGTCTCGCTCGCCGTGCCCGTCGCCGTCATCAGCCCGGCCCGGCGGCCCGCGACCAGGCCGAGCAGCACGGCGAGCGCCTCCTCGTCGCTCAGCATGAGCGGGGGCATGCGATACCCGGAGGCGAGCCGGTACCCGCCGTAGCGACCGCGCACCGACTCCACCGGCACGTCGAGGTCGATCAGGTGGTCCACGTACCGCCGAACGGTCCGGCCGTCCACGCCGAGCCTGTCGGCGAGTTCGGCCACCGTCCGGACGCCGCCCGACTGCAGGAGCTCGAGCAAGGTCAGCACGCGGGCGGCAGGTCGGGCCATGCCCGAAAATCTAGCGGAAATACCGGGCCGTTTCTGTCCGGTATTCGTCCTAGCCTGCGAGGTAGAACCGAACCGCAGACCAAGGAGATCACCATGGACTTCGTCTCGATCCGCATCATCACCGATGACGTCGCGCGCCTCGCCGGCTTCTACGAGAAGGCCACCGGAGTGCGGGCGACCTCGTACAGCGAGGACTTCGCCGAGCTCAGGACCGCCCACGCCACCCTCGCGATCGGCAGCACCCGCACCGTCCCGCTGTTCGCGCCCGGCGCCGCCCGCCCGGCCGACAACCGCACCGTGATCATCGAGTTCCTCGTCGACGACGTGGATGGCGTGCACCAGAACCTGGCCGGCTTCGTCGAGGACTTCGTCCAGGAGCCCACCACGATGCCCTGGGGCAACCGGTCACTGCTGTTCCGCGACCCCGATGGCAACCTCGTCAACTTCTTCACCCCGGTCACCCCGGCCGCCATCG
>JBKQQQ010000279.1:0-3152 GCA_052144275.1 Streptosporangiaceae bacterium | reverse complement strand
GGAAGAAGGACCTGATCATCACGGCGGGCGGCAAGAACGTGGTGCCCGCGGTCCTGGAAGACCGGCTGCGCGAGCACTGGCTCATCGAGGAGTGCGTCGTCGTCGGCGACCAGCGGCCCTACATCGCCGCGCTTGTCACGCTGGACCAGGCGGCCTTCGCCCGGTGGCAGCGGCGGCAGGGCAAACCGGCCAGCGCGACCGTCGGCGACCTGAGCCAGGACCCGGACCTGCTCGCCGCCGTGCGCGAGGCCGTGGACCGGGCTAACACGGCCGTATCACGCGCGGAAAGCATCAAGCGGTTCCGCATCCTGCCCGGCGGCTTCGCCGTCGGCGCGGAGCTGACCCAGACCCAGAAGGTCCGTCGCGACTACGTGCTGGCCAAGTTCGCCACCGACGTCGAGGCCCTCTACGCGTGACCAGTCCCAGAGAGGACCTTAGCCTGGCCGGCCCGGGACCTACCGCCCTGGCGTGGACGGCTGGCCACCGTGGTCTTCGCCGCCGGCCCGGCCGGGTGAGCCATCGGCTTAACGGCGCAGCGGCAAGGACCCACGGCCGCACACGGAGGGAACTATGCCTCTATGGCCGCTCCCACCGTCATGCCACCGTTTATTACATGAAGGGCCGGTTTCTACGACGCAACACCGTGACACGCGCCATGCGTGCCGAGCTGGCCGACGACCTGGCCCGGCTGGGCAGGCCGATCGCGGTCAACGACCGGGCCTGCTGCTGCCCGGCCCGGCCGATGGTCACCGTGGTGATGCCGCCGACCGCCAGCCGCCCGTACCCTATTGACCTGCTGCTATGCGGCCACCACTACCGGGCCAGCGAGGCCGCGCTGCGGGCCGCAGGTGCCACTGTCTACGATCAGGCCGGCGCAGCCGTCACCGGCGACGCCAGCGATCACCAGCATTCCCGCCGCCAGCCAGCTGGGGCCGCGCCACGTCCGTAATCGACAAGCCATACGTCCCGAACGGGCTCGGCGACGTGGTCCGCGTACGCCTCAACCTGCTGGCTGGTCAGCAGTTGCGGCCGGCCGGTACGGTAGCGAAGGCGGGGTGGGCCTCTCGGCATCACCGCTTGTGACCTAAGACCCTGCCCGCCTCCCTCGGCGCGGGGGCAGCATCTCTCGTCATGAACACACCAGCGGAAACAGGCGGTTCGCCCGGCACGGCTACAATGGAGGAGCGCGTGCACCGGCTTGAGGTGCAAGCAGATGCGCTCGCCGAGGCCATCGAGGTGCTGGCGCGAGGCCTGGCGGGCGGGCCGATGGCAGAGCCACGGAACAGGCATGCCGAAGAGGCGGCCAGGCGCGCCCATGAGCTGCTGCTCCTCGCCAGATCAGTCCCGCCGGACCGTCCCTGAGCCTGACCTTCCGGCTTGCAGGCACGCGACCGGACGTGCGCGTAGGCCGCGCCACGGCCGGAACGCCGGCCGTCGCGGCCGACCTGAGGGCTCATGGTCCTCCCCTGCCGGGCATTTAGTCTCTGCCGGCGGCCGTGGTCAGGGGAGATGCTTGCTAGGTAGCCAGGTCAGCGGAAGTGATGATGATGAGCAGGCAGGACCGGGATGACAGGCGCATCGTGGTCGGCGTGGACGGATCCCCGTCCTCGATGGCGGCGCTGCGCTGGGCCATTCTTCAGGCGGAACTAACCGGGTGCACGGTGGAAGCGGTGACCGCGTGGCGGTTGCCGTCCAGGTACGGCTTCGCGGCAGTCACAGACCGAGCGAGAGACTTCGAGGGCGATGCGCGCAAGATCCTCGCTGATGCGCTGAACGAGGTAAACAGCGTGGAACCCGACGTGATCATCCGCTCATCCGTCGTGGAAGGGCATCCCGCCGAAGTGCTGGTGCGGGCCGCCCGCCGGGCGGACATGCTGGTGGTGGGCAGCCGGGGACATGGCGGATTCACCGGGGCGCTGCTCGGCTCGGTCAGCCAGTACTGCGTGCATCACGCCCCCTGTCCTGTCCTGGTCATCCGAGGGACCGGCTGGGGCGGTCAATGAGGTAACGGCTGACTCGCCCTTGGAGGCAGGGCCATGTTCACCACCTGGCATGCCGGAACCGCCTTCGCCTGCGCGATGGTCCTAGCTGCTGCGCTGAGCGTGACGGTCTCAGCCGCCGGGTGCCGGTCGGTTCCGCTGCAGGAAGGACCAGCAGGCCCGGTCGCCGTGATGCCAGGAGGGAGCGTGGCTCGGCCGCCTGCGGTGACCGGCGTGCCTGCCGCCACCGGCTGCCCGGCAGCGCCCTACGGTGCCCGCTTCTATGCCCCGGGCAGTTCCAAGACTGTGGCTCTGACCTTCGACGACGGCCCGGGCAAGAGCACGGCGGCCATTCTCGCGATCCTGGCGCGTTACCGTGTCCCCGCGACTTTCTTCAACATCGGCGTGAACATGCCGCCCCGGCCATCGCTGGTGCGGGAGGAGGTCAAGGGCGGCTACGCGATGGGCAACCACACCTGGAACCACCCGGACATGGCCGCGCTGTCCGCGGTGCGGCAAGCCGCCGAGCTGGACCAGATGAGCGCCGAGCAGCGGTCCATTGCCGGCACCGTGCCGTGCGCGTTCCGGCCGCCCTATGGCGACTACGACTCCACCACGCTGATGCTGGCGCAGCAGCGGCGGATGGGCGTGTGGCTATGGTCGGTAGACACCCAGGACTGGATGGCGGAAGGCTCGGGCTCCTCCTTCTGGGTGCACCGCATCATCCGGCTGGCCGAGCAGGAGGGCGGCGTCCTGCGCCACCCGATCGTGCTGATGCACAACCAGCCGATAGGGAACCCGGCGACCGTCAGCGCATTGCCGGCGATCATCCAGTTCTTCCGCTCGCACGGCTACCGCTTCGTCGCGCTCTAGCTCCTTCAGGTCGCTAGCTCCTAGCTAGGCGGCTTTGCGCGGCACCTCCGGGCGGACCGCTTGCGGTTAGGCGCTTTCGGGCGGGGCGCGGCCGGTGAAGGGTCGCGTCCAGGCCTGCGGCGCACGTGGTGAGGACAGGCACCGGCACGTGCCCCCCGGGTCGGGACCTGGGTTAGCAGTCAGCTTTTACGCAATTGAGGAAGAGTCAGGACGAAAGTCCTTTGTTCTAGGGCCATTCGGCAGCGGTGGGTATCGAGGGGTCTGCCGCTGGCGGGGGCTGGCTGCGCTATTATGGATTAT
>JBKQQQ010000278.1:0-3963 GCA_052144275.1 Streptosporangiaceae bacterium | reverse complement strand
GCCGGGTTCCTGGTCGGGTCCGGCCTGGATGTCCTGGACATCCCCACCGGCCTGGCGCCGCGTGCCCTGCGTGACATCGAGGCCGGGCAGGCCGCGGGCCGGTTCACGGTTGCCGATGCCGAGATCGCGCTCAGCGCCGTGACCGCGGCATGCTCGGGCTGCTGCGGATGTGCCAGCGGCACCCGGAGCGCGTCACCGAGACAACCGTCGATCAGCTCGCCGTGGCCGAGCTGCGCCTGCTGGGCGTCCCCGCCGGCGTAGCCGCCCGCCTCACCGCCCTCCCGCTTCCTCCCACTGACACCTGGTGACAGCCGCGACGACGCCGTCGGCCGCCTGTCCATGCTTCCCGGACCGCGATGAACCAGCCCGCAAGACAGCTGTCACGTTACGGCTGGCGGCCCGCTGATCCGCCGCGCCGGCCCGTGTTGTTCATCAACCCGAGGTCGGGTGACGGCAAGGCCGCGCGCGCCGGGCTAGCCGAGCGGGCGCGCGACAAGGGGATCGAAACCGTCATGCTCGCCCCGGGCCAGGACCTGGCCGCGCTGGCCCGTGAGGCCGTTGCAGGTGGCGCGGACGTGCTCGGGATGGCCGGCGGCGACGGGTCGCTGGCGGTCGTGGCCGCGGTCGCGGCGGCGCACGGGATCCCGTTCGTGTGCGTCCCGGCCGGGACACGCAACCACTTCGCGCTCGACGTGGGCGTGGACCGGCACGACCCGGCCGGCGCGCTGGATGCGTTCACCGGCGGGGTCGAGCGCCGGATCGACGCGGCGGAGGTGAACGGCCGCATGTTCCTCAACAACGTCTCGCTCGGGATCTACGGTGATGCGGTCCGCAGCCCGGCCTACCGCGATGCCAAGGTACGCACGCTGCTGGAGACCGCGGCTGAGGTGATGGGCCCGGGCGCGGAGGCGCCTGCGCTGGACCTGACCGACGACCTGGGGCACGAGCACCGTCATCCCTCCATCGTGCTCGTGTCGAACAACACCTACGCGCTTGATCGCCCGCTGGTCCGCGGCACCCGCCCGGCGCTGGACCTCGGCCAGCTCGGGATCGTCGTCCTCGACGCACCCGGCGACAGCCCGCGCGTTCCGGGCCGGGCGTGGAGCGCGCCGCGGCTAGAGGTGAGCGCCCCGGCACCGGTCCACGCCGGGGTTGACGGCGAGGCGGTGGACTTGGAACCGCCGCTGCGGTTCGCCAGCCGCCCGGCGTCGCTGCGGGTCCGGATCTCCCCGCGCCACCCGGGCGCCTCGCCATCAGCGCTCTTCCGCCTCCCGGGCTACCCGCCCGATCTCAGGGAGGGAGGAGACGGGTAGGTGAGCAAGCCCGGCGAAGACATGCTCTGACGGGAATGCGCCTTTGAAGGCTCCGGCCTCAGAGCCACCGCACCGAAGCCGCCTTCGACGGCTGCGTGTCAGCTCTTGAGCGCTTCCTGCAGCTCGCTGGTGATTTCGTCGGTGGTGGCCTCCACCGTGCGCTTCACGACTTTGGCGGCCTTGGTCAGCGCCTTGTCGAGCGCTTCTTCGATGGTCGGCTCGCCGACCGCGATGAGCCCGGCCTGATTGGCGGTGAGCTGCTCAGCGGCCTCGTGGAGCTCCTTGCGCGGCAGCGTCCCGCCCCCGAACCACTCCGGGATGACGCGGAGGTGCGGCCGGTCCATCCGCTTGAGCACGTGGGGCTTGCCGTTCTCCTTGTCGATCACGGCCGCGTCGTACTGGCCGATCAGCTCGTCCTTGTGCAGCTGCTCGATGGCGTCCAGGTCCGCCAGCGCGGCGTCGGCAGTCTCGTACGCGGCGGCATAGACCACCAGCTGTTTTTTCTCAGCCATGGCATCTCCCCGGTCGGGTTATCCGATGGACGAGTCCGACGCTAGCCTTCACCCGCTCCTTGGCTAGGGACTAAGGTCCCGTCCGGCAAGCAGGCGGTGTGGCCGGGCGCGCCGCGATTAGGTTAGGCTCGCCATCAGACGCTCCGGTCGGCACCGCCTATCACGGCTGTGTTTGCTGCCTACGGAGGGTTACGGGCCTATGAGCACTTTTCCGCCCGTTGCGGACTATGCCTTCCTGTCCAACTGCGAGCAGAGCTGCCTGGTCGCGCCGGACGGCTCGGTCGAGTGGCTGTGCCTGCCCCGCCCCGACTCGCCGAGTGTGTTCGGGGCGCTGCTGGACCGGACCGCGGGGGAGTTCAGGTTCGGTCCGACCAGTGCCCAGGCGCCGCATCACCGCAGATACGTCCCGGGCACCATGGTGCTCGAGACGACCTGGCATACCCCTGCCGGCTGGCTGGTCGTCCATGACCTGCTGGTGATGGGCCGGACCGACGGCAGTCACCGCCGCGCGGGCTACCGCCGGGCGCCGACCGACTTCGGCGCCACCGGTGTGCTGCTGCGGACCGCCACCTGTATCGGCGGCCAGGTCGAGGTGCTGGTGGACTGCTCCCCGCTGTTCGGCTACGGGACCGCCAGCGGGACCTGGAGCTACCGGGGTGAGGGGTATGCGTCGATGACGGCCGCCCCGGAAGAGGGCGACCTGCGGCTCGATCTGGCCGGGAACATCCGGCTCGGGGTGTTCGGCATCCGCTGCTACGGCCGCACCACGCTGACCGACGGCGAGTCGGCATACGTCACCTTGTCCTGGGGCGCCGGCAGCGTCCCTGGAAGCTGGGAGGAGGCCGCCGCCGCGCTGAACGCCACCGTCGGCTACTGGCGCGACTGGCTGAACGCGGCCAAGGTGCCCGACCACCCGTGGCGGCCCTACCTCGAGCGCAGCGCGCTGACCCTCAAAGGGCTGAGCTACGCCCCGACCGGCGCCATCATGGCCGCGGCGACCACCTCGCTGCCCGAGACACCGGGCGGGGCGCGCAACTGGGACTACCGCTTCACCTGGATCCGGGACTCGGCGTTCATGCTCCGATCGCTGTACGAGCTCGGTTTCGGCTGGGAGGCGATCGAGTATTTCGGCTTCATCATCGACGCCGTCAGCAGCGGCGACCGCAACGGGCCGTTCGAGCTGCAGATCATGTACGGCATCGGCGGTGAACGTGAGCTCACCGAGCGGACCCTGGACCACCTGTCCGGGTGGCGGGGAGCCCGCCCGGTCCGGGTGGGCAACGCCGCCTGGAACCAGCGCCAGCACGACGTATGGGGAATGATCCTGGACGCGGTCGACGTCCAGTTCCGGCGGAATGCCTCCCAGATCGAGATGCCGCTGTGGGAGGGCATGGCCGGGTTCGTGCAGGCCGCCCTCGAGCACTGGCGTGAGCCGGACCAGGGGCTCTGGGAGGTCCGGGGCGAGCCGAAGCACTTCACCGCCTCCAAGGTGATGTGCTGGGTGGCGGCATCACGCGGCGCCGACCTGGCCAGGCAGCGCGGTGACGAGCGGGCCAGGCAGTGGCAGGCGGGCGCCGACGAGATCAGGGCCGAGGTACTCGAGAAGGGCGTGTCAGACCGGGGCGTGTTCCGCCAGCATTACGAGACCGGCGATCTGGACGCCTCGCTGCTGCTGCTTCTGCTCATGGGTTTCCTGCCTCCCAG
The DNA here is from genome assembly GCA_052144275.1 of Streptosporangiaceae bacterium. Taxonomy (GTDB): domain Bacteria; phylum Actinomycetota; class Actinomycetes; order Streptosporangiales; family Streptosporangiaceae; genus Palsa-504. The sequence goes on along the minus strand of JBKQQQ010000278.1, from coordinate 434 downwards.
CGACGAGCGCATGAGGGCGACCGTGCTGGCCATTGCCGGCGAGCTGACCAAGGATGACCTGGTCCTGCGGTACCGGGTCGAGGGAACCGACACCGGGTTCTCCGGCGAGGAGGGAACGTTCACCATCTGCTCGTTCTGGCTGGTGTCGGCGCTGGCGGCGATCGGCGAGACGGACCGCGCGCGGGCGCTCTGCCAGAAGCTGCTGTCGTTCGCCGGGCCGCTTCTGCTCTACGCGGAGGAGATCGACACCACGACCGGCGAGCATCTCGGGAACTTCCCGCAGGCGTTCACCCACCTGGCCCTGATCGAGGCGGTGTCGCTGCTCATCGCGTCGGAGCTAGCAGAGGACGTCAAGTCCGCCGGGTGGGATCCGGCGGCTAGCACCCAGGTCCGTTCGGGATAGAAAGCTATTGATCCGAACGGACCGTGGTGCG
>JBKQQQ010000277.1:0-18036 GCA_052144275.1 Streptosporangiaceae bacterium | reverse complement strand
CACATGGTCGAGGTGATCAACAAGCTGGCCCGGGTGCAGCGGCAGATGCTGCAGGACCTGGGCCGCGAGCCGACTCCCGAGGAGCTGGCCGTCGAGCTCGACATGACCCCGGAGAAGGTCATCGAGGTGCAGAAGTACGGCCGCGAGCCGATCTCCCTGCACACTCCGCTCGGCGAGGACGGCGACAGCGAGTTCGGCGACCTGATCGAGGACTCCGAGGCGATCCAGCCCGGCGAGGCGGTCAGCTTCACGCTGCTGCAGGAGCAACTGCACTCGGTGCTCGACACGCTGTCCGAACGCGAGGCCGGCGTCGTCTCGATGCGGTTCGGGCTGACCGACGGCCAGCCCAAGACGCTGGACGAGATCGGCAAGGTCTACGGCGTGACCCGCGAGCGCATCCGCCAGATCGAGTCGAAGACCATGTCGAAGCTCCGTCACCCGTCCCGGTCCCAGGTGCTCCGCGACTACCTGGACTAACCCGTCCATCCAGCGACACCGAGCGGCCCGGGCCACAAGCTCCGGGCCGCTGTGGTTGCTGCCCGGCTTCGGGCGCTTTCCTGGCACAAAGAAGCCGACGCCAATACCCCGACTGGCGCCGGCATCCTTGCCGGTCTGGCTGGTCCCGCTTCTACTGCGGCTGCGGCTCAGACAGGCGGTTGCTCTCGTCCTGTATATCGACGGCGACCTTGGCCAGCGCCTTGGCGTGCTCGCGGCCATGGTGCGCACAGAAAAGCAGCTCTCCTGAGTTAGCCAGCAGCACGCGAACATAAGCCTGGGCGCCGCATCGATCGCAGACGTCCAGCGCGGTCAGCGGCTTGGTGGGGGCTATCGCTCCAGTCAACGTCGCCTTCCTTCGCTTCGTGCCTCCGGCCCGTACCATCCGGCTGGCTCCGGTTTTCTGCCCTTACAGCTCAGCACAACACATACCCCGGCGTCAGCGTTCCCCACTCCGAGTGGTGTACGCCACAAGCGAAACCACTCACCGACGGAGCGTCGCCACAACCGCTGCCGCTTGATGCGCGATGCCTGTGTCCCACCGGTACTCGGGCGCAGTACCGGTAGCACACAGGCACCGTGTGTCTCTAACTGGACATGTACCCAGATTGCCGCCGGTTGATGCATTCGTCATGGTCAGTCTGGGATTTCCGGCTGGCCCGCCGCGTGGCATGCAAGGGGCACCCGGCCCGGAACGCTACTATTTTCGGATGAGGCCCTCGTGGGCCACGTCCATCTCGCGAAGGGAGATCGGTCGGCTGTGCCCACCCTCGCCACGGCCCGCACGCTCGCGGAAACTGCTCCGGCTGACGCCTATACCGCCAGGCACCTGTCGGTCCTCGAGGGCCTGGAGGCCGTCCGCAAGCGCCCCGGCATGTACATCGGGTCGACGGACAGCCGCGGGCTCCAGCACTGCCTCGGCGAGATCTTCGACAACGCGGTGGACGAGGCGCTGGCCGGGCACTGCACCGGGATCGAGGTGACGCTGCACGCGGACGGCTCGGCCGAGGTCAGGGACAACGGCCGCGGCATCCCGGTCGACGTCGAGCGCAAGACCAAGCTCACCGGCGTGGAGCTGGTGATGACCAGGCTGCACGCGGGCGGCAAGTTCGGCGGCGGCTCGTACACGGCATCCGGCGGCCTGCACGGCGTCGGTGCCTCGGTCGTCAACGCGCTGGCCGCGCGGCTGGACGTCGAGGTGGACCGGGAGGGGCATACCTGGGCAGCGAGCTTCCGCCGCGGCGTCACCGGCGAGTTCGCCGGGCCCGGCCCGGACGCGGACTTCACCAGGAAGTCGGGGCTGCGCCAGCTCAGCCGGCCGGGACAAGGCAGCAGAGTCCGGCGGGCCACCGGGACCAGGATCAGGTTCTGGCCGGACCGGCAGGTGTTCATCTCCGGCGCCAGGTTCAGCTTCGACGCGCTCACCGAGCGGGCCAGGCAGACCGCCTACCTGGTACCCGGCCTGACCATCAGCATCCGCGAGGAACCCGCCGCGGACCTCGACGGCCACCAGGAGAGCCTTGACGGCCACCAGGCGGACCTCGACGGCCACCAGGCGGACCTCGACGGCCACCAGGCCGAGCCAGGGCGGATCAAACAGGCGGTGTTCCGCTTCGACGGCGGCATCAGCGAGTTCTGCGCGCACCTCGGGTCCGGCGAGCCGGTCACCGACGTGGTGCGGCTGACCGGCTCCGGCAGCTTCACCGAGACCATCCCCGTGCTCGACGACCGGGGGCACATGACCCCGACCGAGGTCGAGCGCGAGCTGCAGGTCGATGTGGCGGTCCAGTGGGGAAGCGGCTACGACGGCGTGGTCCGCTCGTTCGTGAACGTCATCACCACCCCGCACGGCGGCACGCACGTGGCGGGTTTCGAGCGGGCCATGGTCCGCACCCTGAACGACCAGCTCCGGGCGGCCCGGCTGCTGAAGAACGGCGACGAGCCGGTGACCAAGGAAGACGTGCTCGAGGGCCTGACCGCGATCGTCTCGGTCCGGCTGCCCGAGCCGCAGTTCGAGGGGCAGACCAAGGAGGTGCTCGGCACCCCGGCCGCCTCCCGGATCGTGGCGCAGGTGGTGGGCGCGCAGCTCAAGGCCTACCTCGAAACCCCGCCGCGGGGCGCCAAGCAGCAGGCCCGCGCGGTGCTCGAGAAGGTGGTGTCCGCGGCCAAGGCGCGCATCGCCGCCCGCGAGCACCGCGACAACCAGCGGCGCAAGTCGGCGCTGGCCAGCTCGTCGCTGCCGGCCAAGCTGGTCGACTGCCGGTCGGCCGACGACCGGAGCGAGCTGTTCATCGTCGAGGGAGACTCCGCGCTCGGCACCGCGAAGACGGCGCGGAACTCGGACTTCCAGGCGCTGCTGCCGATCCGCGGCAAGATCCTCAACGTGCAGAAGGCGTCGCTGGCGGACATGCTCAAGAACGCCGAGTGCGCCTCGATCATCCAGGTGATCGGGGCCGGCTCGGGCAGCTCGTTCGACCTGGATTCGGCCCGGTACCAGCGGGTCATCTTCATGGCGGACGCGGACGTGGACGGCGCGCACATCCGGACCCTGCTGCTGACGCTGTTCCACCGGTACCTGCGGCCGATGCTCGACGCGGGCCGGGTCTTCGCCGCGGTCCCGCCGCTGCACCGGATCGAGCTGAGTAACCCGCGCAAGGGCCAGGAGAGGTACCGGTATACCTACTCCGATGCGGAGCTGAACCGGACGCTGCTGGAGCTGGAGCGGCGCGGGCAGCGGTGGAAGGAGCCCGTGCAGCGGTACAAGGGCCTGGGTGAGATGGACGCGTCCCAGCTCGCCGAGACCACCATGGATCCCAGGCGCCGCACCCTGCGCCGGATCAGGATCGAGGACGCGGCCACCGCCGCGGACATCTTCAACCTGCTGATGGGAACCGAGGTGGCCCCGCGCCGCGACTTCATCGTCGCCGGCGCCGCCGAGCTCGACCCGTCCCGCATCGACACCTGAGGAATTGACGCTCAGTCATCTCCGCTGCTGCCAGCATCACCTTCCGTGACTAAGGTGATACTCGTTGCGCAGCTCCTGCGGGCGCGGGCATGGTGGCGGTTCGACAGCGCGGGCGCCAGCGCGCACCGCTAACCGATCAGCGACATGACCTGGACCGGATAGCACGCCGCGATCCGGTCGAAGTCGGCGTCCGCGTGCACCACGGTGGCATCGCGCCGCCACGCGATCGCCGCGATGAGGCAGTCGGTCACAGACCGGATGGTCAGGCCCTCGTTCCGCAGCAGCTTGTAGAGCGCGGCCCCTTCGGTGTAGTCACACACCGGATCGATCGGGCACAGCGGCATGGCGCTGGTGAGCCGTCTCAGCTTGCGGAAGTCGGCGGAATCGCGTGCGCCCGCCAGCAGCTCCATGATTACCGGCTCGGTCACGCCCGCAGTCGGCGACTCCCGCTCGACCAGATCAGTGACCTGCACATCGGCGCGGCTGCCGGTCCTGCGCAAGTACTCAATCCAGGCCGAGCTGTCGACGAGGTACACGGCTCACCACTCGGAGATCCTGGACTTGCGCATCTCGGCCAGGTCCCCGTCCCAGCCCATGCCGTGCACACTCTCCAGGAACTCCTGGGTGAGCGGAGTCCCCGCCACCTGGCGCAGGGCCAGATCCACGGCCTCCTTCTTGGTCTTGAGCCCGTACCGCTCCATCACCCGGGCGACCAGCTCGTCGTCGATCTCGATGTTCGTCCGCGTCATCGTCCTCATACACCAACCATACACCAACACGGCCCGATCATAGCTGGTTACGTAAACAGAAACTAGACCACCCGGACCGAACCCCCGAGGAGGACCAGCGGCCCGCTGAGGGCGACGCCGGAGCCGTCCCGCTTCCCGACCGGGGCGGGCAGCTCGACCGGTGCCCCGGCCTCGGTCGCGCCCACCGCCGGGGCCGGCCCGGCCCACGCCGCCACCAGCAGGTCCTCGCCCTTGAGGAACCGGTGGCAGCGCACGCCGCTGGTGGCGCGGCCCTTGCCGGGGAACTCGTGCAGCGGGGTCACCTTGACGCTGTCGGCCGCCGCCCCGGGCAGCGCGGACGCGCTGCCCGCCACCGTGACAACCACGGCGGGGGAGTAGGTTCCCGGCGTCCCGGACGGCGTCCCGGCCGCCGCGTCCGCGTCCACCGCGCCGAACCACACCACCGAGGCGCCCGCCAACAGCCGCACGCCGGCCATCCCGCCGGCCGCCCGGCCCTGCGGGCGAACCGAGGAAGCCGGGAAGCGGAGCAGCTGCGCGTCCGACGTGATGAAGACCAGCTCCGCCGATTCGGCGGAGAGCTGCCCGGAGAGCTGCCCGGATAGCTGCACAGCCCCCACCACCCGGTCGCCGTCCTTCAGCGTGATCAGCTCGAACTCGTCCCTGTTCTGCGGGTAGTCGGCCAGCACCCGCTTGACCACGCCCTCGGCGGTACCCAGGGCAACACCAGCGCCCGGCGTATCAACGCAGGCCAGCCCCACCACCGTCTCACCAGGTCCGAAAGAGGCGAACTCGGTGACCGGCGTGCCGCCGGCCAGCGACGCGGCGCCCGCGCCGGGCGGCATCGCGGGCAGCTCGAGCACGTTGAGCTTGACCAGCCGCCCGGCCGACGTCACCAGCCCGATCGTGCCGCGCGTGGTGGCAAGCACCGCGGAGATGACGACGTCGTGGGCCGCGCGACTCGCGTCACCGGGGGGAGGAACCAGGGCCCGTTCGGGATAATCATCCGGAGCAGGACCGGCCACCGGCGCCCGGGCCACCAGCCCGGTCGCGGACATCAGCACCACGCACGGGTCGTCGGCCACCTCCAGCGGGACTGCCGCCGGCAAGGCCGCGCCGCCGCCCTCGAGCAGGACCGTGCGCCGCGGGGTACCGAACTTCTTGGCCACCTCGGCCAGCTCACCGCTGACCACCTCGCGCAGCCGGGCGTCGGACTCCAGGATCTCGGTCAGCGCGGCGATCTCGGCCCGCAGCTCGCCCTGTTCCCGCTCGAGCTCCAGCCGGTCGTACCGGGTCAGCCGGCGCAGCGGCGTGTCCAGGATGTACTGCGCCTGGATATCGGACAGCTCGAAGATCTCCATCAGGCGCTGCTTCGCCGCGGCCGCGTTGTCGGACGACCGGATGACCGCGATGACCTCGTCGATGTTGAGCAGCGCGATGAGCAGGCCGTCCACCAGGTGCAGGCGCTCGGTCCGCTTGCGGCGGCGGTACTCGGTCCGGCGCCTGACCACCTCGAGCCGGTGCGCGACGTAGATTTCCAGCAGCTCGCGAAGCCCGAGCACCCGGGGCTGCCCGTCGACCAGGGCGACGTTGTTGATGCCGAACGTCTCCTCCATCGGCGTCAGCCGGTACAGCTCGGCCAGGACGGCGTCCGGGTTGAAACCGCTGCGGACCTCGATCACCAGGCGCAGGCCGCGCTGCATGTCGGTGAGGTCCTTCTGGTCGGCGATGCCGTTCAGCTTCTTGGCCTGGACCAGGTTCTTGATCCGGTCCATGACCTTTTCCGGACCGATGCCGTAGGGCAGCTCGGTGACCACGATGCCGGTGCGCCGCGGGGTGATCTGCTCGATCGTCGCCGTCGCCCGGGTGCGGAAGATGCCGCGGCCGGTCTCGTACGCCTCCCTGATGCCCTCCAGCCCCACGATGCGCCCGCCGGTGGGCAGGTCAGGCCCTGGTACGAAGCGCATCAAGGAATCGAGTGACGCGTCCGGGTTCTTGATCAGGTGCCGGGCCGCCGTGATGACCTCGCCGAGGTTGTGCGGCGCCATGTTGGTGGCCATCCCGACCGCGATCCCGGACGCGCCGTTGACCAGCAGGTTCGGAAGGCCCGCGGGCAGCACGTCAGGCTGCTGCTCGCTGCCGTCGTAGTTCGGGATGAAGTCGACGGTCTCCTCGTCGATGGAGGCGACCATCTCCATCGCCGCCGCGGTCAGCCGGGCCTCGGTATAGCGCATCGCCGCAGGCGCGAAGTCGCCGCCCAGGCTGCCGAAGTTCCCGTGCCCGTCCACCAGCGGCAGCCGCATCGCCCACGGCTGGGCCATCCGGGCCAGCGCGTCGTAGATGGCCGAGTCACCGTGCGGGTGCAGGCGGCCCATTACCTCGCCGACGACCCGGGCGCACTTGACGTGGCTGCGGTCCGGGCGCAGGCCCATCTCGTTCATCTGGTACAGGATCCGGCGCTGCACCGGCTTCAGGCCGTCCCGCGCGTCCGGGAGGGCGCGCTGGTAGATGACGCTGTAGGCGTACTCGAGGTAGCTGCCGCGCATCTCCTCGGTGACATCGATGTCAACGATGTTCTCTTCGAAATCCTCGGGGGGCGTGGTCGTACCGCCTCGTCGTCCTGCCATACCGAACATTCTGCCGTGCGACTGGGACTGGCGAGCGACACGACGCGGCGTTTGCCGGAGTCCCGCGCCGGAATCCCGCGCCGGTGTCCCGCGCCGGTGTCCCGCGCCGGTGTCCCGGGCCGGAGTCCCGGGCCGGAGTCCCGCGCCGGTGTCCCGCGCCGGAGTCGCGGCGGCGAGCCCGGCCTCCGCGACTCCGGCGCGTAACGTTGGCGGCCATGAGCGACTATCTCAGCGAGTTGTTCTCACTGGCGGGCCGCGTGGCTCTCGTCACCGGCGGCAGTTCGGGGATCGGCCGGGGGATGGCCGCGGCGCTCGCGCGGGCGGGCGCGCAGGTGGTCCTGATCGCGCGCGATTCGCAGCGGCTCGAGGAATCCGCCGCCTCGCTGCGGGCGCAGGGGTGCTCGGCGGCCTGGGTCAGTGCCGATCTCGGCGATCGCGCTGCCGTCGGGCGTGCGGCGTCGGCGGCGGCCTCGGCCTTCGGCGAGCCTGACATCCTGATCAACTGCGCGGGGATCAACCTGCGGCCGCCGCTGGCGGAGCTGACCCCGGCCGAGTGGGACCTGACCATGGCGGTGAACCTGACCGCACCGTTCCTGCTCGGCCAGCGGTTCGGGCCGTCGATGGCCGCGCGGGGATGGGGGCGGATCGTCAACGTGACCTCGCAGCAGGCCGGGCGGGCCTTCGGCAACAGCGGCGGGTACGGAGCGTCCAAGGGCGGCCTCGCGGCGCTGACGCGGTCCCAGTCCGAGGCGTGGGCCTGCTCGGGGGTGTGCTGCAACTCGGTCTGCCCGGGGTTCGTCCCGACGCGGCTCAACGCGGCCGTAGCCGATGATCCGGCGCGTTCGGCGGCGATGGCGGCACGGACCATGGTCGGGCGCAATGGCGAGCCGTCGGACTTCGCGGGGGTAGCCGTATTCCTGGCCTCGCGCGCCAGCGACTACGTCACCGGCCAGACGGTGTACGTGGACGGCGGTTTCGCCGCCACCTGAGGCCCCGGCGGCCGGAAACCCGAGGCGGCCGGAAACCCGAGGCGGCCGCAAGCCCGAGGCGGCCGCAAGCCCGAGGCGGCCGGTTACAGCACCGGACGGGCGCCGATGAGGCCGAGGGCGTGCGCGGCCAGGCGGCAGCCGCTGGCCAGCGCCTCGCCTGGCGGCTTCTTGTCCAGCCACGGGGGAATGAAGCCGGCGATGAAGGCGTCCCCGGCCCCGGTGCCGTCGAGCACGCGGTCCACCGGCGGCGCGGGCACCCGCACCGGCGGCCGCCCGTTGGCGTAGAACAGCGCGCCTTCCGCGCCGAGCTTGACCGCGACGTGCGGATACCAGGCGGTCAGCACGCGGGCCGCCTGTTCGGGGTCATCCCGGCCGGTGAGCACCTTGGCCTGGGTGGCGTTGACGAACAGCAGCACGGCCCCGGAGGACAGCTCGAGGAACGGCTCGGCCCCGGCGCGCTCCAGCGGAGCGGCCGACGCCCCGTCCACCGACGCGGTCATGTTGGTCCGGCGGGCGTAGTCGATCGCGGCCAGCCCGGCCGCCCGCGCTCCCTCCGACAGCAGCGTGTACCCGGAGACGTGCAGGTGAGCGCCGGGCACGAACAGGTCGTGGGGCAGGTCGTCGGGGGACAGCGCCGCGTTGGCCCCCGGGTCGGACAGCATGGTCCGCTCGCCCTTGTGGGTGACCATCACGACACAGGTGCCGGTGGGCCGCTCGGGGTCCATCACCAGCCTGGCGTCGACGCCGTAGCCCATGAGTTCCATGTCGCGGTTGCGCCCGGCGATGTCGGCCCCCCGCCGTCCCACGAACGCCACGTCGCCGCCGTCGGCCGCCATCCAGGCCGCGATGTTGGCCCCCGAACCCCCGCCGTGCATGGTCACACTCGCGGGCGTGTCGCTGCCGCGAGCGAGCGGCAACGCAGCGTGAGCGACCGCGTCCGTCATCAGGTCGCCAATGACTACCACGCGCGCCATGTCGTATCACCTCATCGTCGTGCCGACCCCCGGGACCCCCGCGGGGCGGACCCCGCGATGACGAACTCCCGGGGAGACGGCGTGCCCGGCCGCAGGTCTTACTACGGTAGCGGCCAGCAGGCTAAGCTGGCCAGCGAGCGGAGCAGACATCGCGGCTTAGTGGACGCTTAACACGCACCCCTCGCAAGATTGTCATCCGACTGTTACCTCGCAGTGTTATTCCACCGGGCCCGCGCCATGCGCGTCACCACGCTCCCAACGGCAGGACTCGCCCGGCGACGACCAGTTCGGCCTCCTCCGATTCGGCGGCCAGTGCCTGGTTCAGCCGGCCGAGCTCGTCCCGGAACAGCCGCCCGGCGGGTGTCGCGGGCACCACGCCCAGTCCGGTCTCGTCACTGACCGCGACGACGTGGGCGCTGGTCTGCCGCCAGGCGCCGATCAGCTCCGCGATCCGGCCCGCCAGCTCATTCCGCGCCGAGCCCCGGTCGTCCCAGGCGCCGCAGCCGTCCAGCACCGCCGCCAGCCAGGTGCCGATCCCGTCGATCAGCAGCGCCCCGCGGGCGGCGGCCAGCAGGCCGGCCAGGTCCGTGGTCTCGGTCGTCCGCCACCAGGCCGGCCGCCGCGCCCGGTGCGCGGCCACCCGCGCCGCCCAGTCCGGGTCACCCGCCCCGGCAGGCCCCGTCGCGACATAGGTCACGTCCGGCTCGCCCGCCAGCCGCAGCTCGGCCCGCTCGGACTTGCCCGACCGTGCCCCGCCGAGCACGAGAACCCGCCGGGTCCCGGCCAGACCTTTAAGATCTTTTTCGGCCGAACGGTCCCGGCTGACCGCATCGCCGTCCCCCGTCAGCCTCACCCGCCAGAAGCCGCAGCGCCGCTGGAGTTCCCGCTCCGACGGCACGCGGTGGTCCGCGAACGCCACGGCGGTGATCGTGTCCGCCGTGATGAGCCCCCGGGCCCTGAGCCAGCCGAGCTGGGCGGGGTCGTCCAGCACGTCGAGGAACGCGACGTCATAGGGCGCCGCGTCCTCCGGCGGCACGGGCACCGCTCCGGGTCCCGCCGGGTAAAGCAGCCGCCCCCCGTCCGGCGCGGTGAGCTCCCACCCCCCGGCACCGCCCCGCGTGTCAGCCAGCCGCCGCACGCAGTAGCCCGCGGCAACCCGTATATCCCCCCGCTCCGCATCCGGGCCCCCCGCACTCTCGAGCCCGAGCCTTACGCGTCCGTCTACGACTATAGTCGACTTCTTCCGTGTATTGCCGTCCGCTGCCTGGCGCAGGCAGGAGGCACACCGGCAGCCGGGCTCCGGCCAGCCTGCGCTCCCTCCCGAACCCTCGACCAGGACCCGCATCAGCCGAGGAACGACAGGCGGACCCGGCGGTCCGGGTTGTCCACGTTGAGATCGACCAGGGCGATGGACTGCCAGGTGCCGAGGGCCAGGCGGCCGCCGATCACCGGGACGGTCGCGTACGGCGGCACGAAGGCCGGCATGACGTGCGACCGGCCGTGCCCGCGGGATCCGTGCGCGTGCCGCCAGCGATCGTCGGCGGGCAGCAGGTCGGCGAGGGTCGTCAGGAGGTCGTCGTCGCTGCGCGCGCCGAGTTCGATCAGCGCGATGCCCGCGGTCGCGTGCGGCACGAAGACGTGCAGCAGGCCGTCGCCGCCAGCGGCGGCGTCGCGGGCGAACGCCGCGCACTCGCCGGTGATGTCCCTGACCGTCTCCCGGCTCCCGGTACGGACTTCGATGATCTGCGTCTTCATACCCGGATCATAAGGATTGCGGAGACCAGACCCCGGCTCCCCGGTGGATAGGGCAGTGCCTGGCCGGCCGACCTCGAGGCGGTCGCGCAGGCCAGCCAGCCGGTGACTGACCTGGTGCTGGCCCGCCTGGCCTTAAGGTAAGGATCAGGTACCCCAGGAAGGGGAGGCAGCACATGAGCGAGATCCCCCAGCCGGACGGGGCGCGGCTGCGGCTGGCCCGGCAGGCTCGCGGCCTGTCCCAGCAGCAGCTGGCGGGCGTGGCCGGCGTCACCCGGCAGGCCGTGTCCGCCGTCGAATCCGGCCACTCGGATCCTTCGCTGCGGGTCGCCCTCGGCCTGGCCCGGGCGCTTGGCATGACGGTCGAGGAGCTGTTCGGCCCGGGTGACCTCGGCGATCCGGTGCTGGCTCAGCCGGTGGCGGCGGTCAGCGGCCCGGGTTCGCGGGTCGCGCTCGCCACCGTCGGCGACACGTTCGTCGCGCTGCCGCTGCACGCGGACACGGCCGCCCGGCAAGGCTTCAGCCCGGCCGGCGGGCTGGCGGTGGGCTCACCATCGGCCCCGGCGGGCGTGTCCCGCGGGGGGCGCGAACCGTGGAACCTGGTGCCGGTGCGCCCGATCGGGCCGCCGCGGCCCACCGTCGTGGTGGCCGGCTGCGATCCGGCCCTGCCGCTGCTCGAGACGCCCCTGGCCCTGCTCGACCCGCCCCTGGCGTTCGCCTGGTGGCCGTGCGGCAGCGGCGAGGCCTTGCGCCTGGCCGCCGCCGGGCTGGTGCACGCCGCGGGCGTGCACCGGGTCGGCCCCGCTGTACCCGATGGCCCCGCTGGGTTCGCTCGGCCACCTGGATCCTCAGGCCCCCGGGCCGGCTCGGCCGATACCGGGGATATCGGGGGTTACGGGGACGCGGCCGATATTCCCGGCGGTGCCGAGGTGGTCGGGTTCGCCTCCTGGCGCGAGGGCCTGGTGGTCCGGCCCGGGACCCATGTCCGCGAGCTGGACGACGTGGCCAGGCAGGGGCTGCGGCTGGTCAACCGCGAGCCAGGAGCGCAGGCACGCGCGCTGCTCGACCGGGAGCGCCTCCGTTTCCGCCTGGACCCGGCCGAACTCCCCGGCTACAACAGCCGGGCCGCTGGCCACCTGCAGGTGGCGGCGGCCATCGCCGGCGGTCTCGCGGACGCGGGCGTGTCGAGTGAGCCGGCGGCACTGGCCTACGGGCTGGACTTCATCCCGCTGGCCGCGGAACGGTTCGACCTGGTGCTGCCGGCCAAGCACGCCGCGTCCCGCGAGGTCCAGGGCCTGCTGAAGGTGCTCACGTCGCCCTGGCTGCTGGCTCAGCTCGCCAGCCTGCCCGGCTACGACGCCGGCCGCTGCGGCGAGCGGGCATCCTGATCAGCCCATCCTGGTCAGCCCATCCTGGTCAGCCCATCCTGGTCAGCCCATCCTGGTCAGCCCATCCTGGTCAGCCCATCCTGGTCAGCCCATCCTGGTCAGCACCGTGTGATCAGTGTCCGTAGACCGGGATCATGAGGGCCCGCGCGATGGTGTGGAAGCGCAGGTTGAAGCCGGCCACGGCCGGTGAGATCTCGTCGTTGACGTCCAGCGACTCCACGTCAAGGGCGTGCACCCCGAACACGTAGCGGTGCGGCGGGTCCCCGGCCGGCGGGGCCGCACCACCGAAGTCCTTGGCGCCGTAGTCGTTGCGGACGTGGAACGCGCCCTTGGGCAGGCCGGAGCCATCGGTGCCGGCTGCGCCCGTCTCCAGCTCGGTCACCGAGGCGGGAATGCCGAGCACGATCCAGTGCCAGAAACCCGAACCGGTCGGCGCGTCCGGGTCGAAGCAGGTGACCGCGAAGCTCTTGGTCTCAGCCGGGAAACCGGACCAGCGCAGCGACGGGGAGATGTTCCCCCCGGTCATGCCGAACCCGTCGAAGACCTGGTTCTCCGGCATCATCTGGCCATCGGCGACGTCATCGCTGCGCAGGTCGAACGATGGAACGGCAGGCAGGAAGTCGTAGGGGAGCGGCGCACGGTCAGTCATGGCTTAACCTCCTCGTCGAGGCGGGATGGTTCCTCGTTGGGACGGGTCCAACGTTATCGGTAAGCCCGGCGGCCGGCCCGCCGGGCCAGCAACCGCCTGATCACGTTTGGGAAGATAGGCAGCATTGAACCGCCGGAGTTCTCCTACGGTGGTTGTTGTGACGCAGCAGCGGGGTCGCGCGATCTCCGGGGGGGCGCGCCGCCGGGGTACCCGGCGGTTCCTCGGCCGGATGCATCGCCGGGCCGCACGCGGCATCCTCGGCCGGATCCGGCTGGGCACGGCGGGCCGCTCGCCGCGGTTGCGGCGCTGCGCGCTGGCCGTGGTCCTGCTCGGCGTGGCCCTGCTGCCTTACCCGACGCAGGGTCAGGCCGGCGCACCGCCCGCGGCCGCCTGCCGGGTCGGCTGCCGCGCCGGGACCCTGCCCAGCATGGTCAGATGGACGACCCCATTGGCCGGGTCGTGGGACGTGGCCTCCGGGCTGACCGGCACGGTGCCAGCTTCGGGCCTGGCCTATGCGTCGGTCGGCGACGGTGTCGCCGCCGTCGGCGTCGGGCTGACCGTGTACGGGTACTCCTCGAAGACCGGCGTACTCCAGTGGCAGGACACGCTCACCGGCTTCCCGGCCAGTGCCGCCATCGTGTCCGTGCGCACCTGGCCGGGCGAGGTAACCGCGGGCGTCTCCTACCGGTCTGCGGGCCGCATCGGCGCTCCTGAGCGCACCGAGGTGGTCATCTCCGGTCCGGCGGGCGTCGAGACCGGCCGGTACCCGGCGGCCGCGTTCGGCGGGGCGGTGGCGGGCAGCCCGGAATACACCGTCGTGGTCGGCGCCACGGCGGTGACGAGCTACGACAACGCGACGGGGCACATCCGCTGGCAGCGGCCCACCGGCCAGGTCGCGCAGGCGTGGCGTACCGACGGCAACTGGCTGTACGTGGCCGAATCAGCCGGCGGGTTCGTGGATTCGGCCCCGGCGACCGCGCTGCGCCGGATCGACCTGGCGACAGGGGCTGAGCTTGTCGTCCGGCCGCTCGAGGGTCTGGCGTTCGACGGCACGCTCAGCACTGCCTTGGACGGCGTGGTGCTGTTCTCCTCGGCGGCCGGGGTGACCGCGTACAGCGGCACCACCGGAGCCCGGCTGTGGTCTATTCACGGCGCCGTGCCGGAGAGCACCGACCGCCGTCCGCGCCGGATCTACCTCACCGAGGGATCCAACCTGGTCGGCGTCGACCCGCTAACGGGCCGGGTCAAGGCGACCGCCTCAGGCTCCGCGGTCAACGGATCGGCCGGGGTGTACGTGGTCAGGGACGGCGTGGCCCTTGGGCTCGACCAGGGCGGGAACGGAGACGCCTGGGGTTACGACCTCGCGGTGCAGCGGGTCACGCTGGCCGCGGCCGGGTTGCCCTGGCCGCACTACTTCGTCGACCTCAGCGGCGTCGGCGGCAGCGCCGACCCGGCTAGTGACCTGGTGATCATCGCGGCCTGCACGCAGCTGGCGCCGAGCTCGCCGACCCAGCCGAGCGCATCGGCCCCGTCCGGGTCCGCCTCCGCGTCTACCGCCTCACCCTCCCAGACCCCCACCGGGCCGTCTTCGTCGTCGGCGAGCCCGTCCGGCTCACCCTCGTCCAGCCCATCCGGGGCGCCGGCCACATCCGGGGCGCCGGCCACATCGGGGCCGGCTAGTTCCACGCCGAGCGCCGGCACCAGCCCGCCGCCCTCAGCCGGGGCCGGCCAGGGCTGCCTGCACCCCGAGCTAGTCGCGCTCAATTTGTAGCACCCAGTTGTAGTACATTGCCCGTAACCCCCTGATGGCCTGGGGTAACGCGGTGCGGCTTCGGGCGGATGGATGCGGCTGAGGCCGGGTAGGTCTTCCAGGCGATGAACAGGATCGAAAAGGCCTTCCGGGCCGTGGACGCACTGCAGCAGCGGCATGCCTGGCTGGCCTTCCCGGTCGCGGTGTGGAAGAAGTTCGGCGACGACCAGGCGGGCAACCTCGCCGCGCTGATCGCGTACTCCGCCCTGGTCGCGATCTTCCCGCTGCTGCTCCTCCTGGTGACCGTGGTGGACATCGTGTTCAAGAACGATCCCGCGAGGCAGAAGAAGATAGTGGATTACGCGCTGGCGAACTACCCGGTGATCGGTACGGACCTCAAGAACAGCATCGGCCACCTGAGCCAGACCGGGATCGCGCTCGCCATCGCCGTGATCGGGATCTTCATCGGGGCGCTGGGGGTGTCGAACTCGCTGCAGAACGCGCTCAACTCGGCGTGGGAGATCCCCTTCGCCCGCCGTCCCGCGTTTCCGTGGTCCTGGCTGCGCAGCGCCGCGCTGATCATCGTGGTCGGCCTGGGCTTCATCGTCACCACGGCCCTGTCCGTGCTCGCGGCCGGGGTACACGTCCTTCCCGGCGGCCCGTCCGTGCTCGCCATCGTGGTGTCGCTGGTGCTGAACTTCGGGCTATTCTGGCTCGGCTTCAGGCTCGGCACCGCGAAAGAAATCACCTGGCGGCAGCTGTGGCCGGGCGCCGCCATCAGCGCGGTCATCTGGCAGATCCTGCAGTCGGTCGGTACGAATTTCATTTCCCATCAGCTCGCCCACGCGACCCCGCTTTACGGCACGTTCGCCTTGGTGCTGGGGCTGATCGCCTGGCTCTACCTGCAGGCCCAGCTCACCTTGTACGCCATCGAGATCAACGTGGTGCAGGCCTACCGGCTATGGCCGCGAAGCCTGGCACCGCCGCCCTATACGGAACAAGACCGCCATGCGTTGCAGCTATACGTAGAGAAGCGTCGCGACCAGCGGGACATCGTGGTGAGGGCCGGAGGTGAGGACGATGGCGAGAAGACGTCAGGCTGACCCGAACGCCCCGCACGTGGTCATCTGCGGCGCGGGGTTCGGCGGCCTGTCCGCCATTTCCCGGCTCACCCGCTCAGGGCTGCGGGTGACCCTGGTGGACGGCCACTTGTACAGTACCTTCCAGCCGCTGCTCTACCAGGTCGCCACCGGGGGGCTGAACCCCGGCGACGTCGCCTATCCGGCGGGCGGCTTCGTGCGCCGGTACGGGGCGGTCTACCGGCGCGGGGAGCTAGCCGCGATCGACTCGGCGTCCCGCCGCATCAAGCTCTCCAACGGCCGCGATCTCGACTACGACTACCTCATCATCGCCACCGGCGTGTCGGCCGCGTTCTACGGCATCAAGGGGGCCGCGGAGAACACGTTCGGCCTGTACACCCGGACCGACGCCCTCGTGCTCCGCGACCATCTCATGGCGGGCTTCGAGCGGCTGAGCGTGGACAGCCACGATCTCTCCGTCACCGTGGTCGGCGGCGGGGCCACGGGCGTGGAGCTGGCCGGCACGCTGGCCGAACTGCGCGGCACCGTCCTGCGCGCCACCTTCCCCGACGTCAACGCGTCCCGGGTGCACGTCCGGCTGGTCGAGATGGCGCCGTCGCTGCTCGGGCCGTTCCATGAGAAACTGCGCGACTATGCCAAGGCCCAGCTGCTGGCCCGTGGTGTCGACGTGCGGCTGAACACCAAGATCAGCGAGGTCACCGCGAATCAGGTGCGGCTGGCCGACGGCGAGGACCTGCCGAGCGACATCACCGTCTGGGCGGCCGGCGTGGCGGCTGCCCCGGCCGTGGCGGGCTGGGGGCTGCCCCAGGGGAAGAACGGCCGCATCGTGGTCGGGCCCGACCTGCGGGTGCAGGGCCAGGACAGGATCTTCGCCGTGGGGGACGTCGCGGTGAACCCGGACGATCCCACCCCGCAGCTCGCCCAGCCCGCCCTCCAGATGGGGCGGCACGCCGCCGCGCAGATCGTCAAGCTGGAGAGCAAGACGCCCACCGAACCGTTCAAGTACCACGACAAGGGCACCATGGCCACGATCGGGCGCAGATCCGCCGTGGTCCAGCTGGCCCGAGGGCCGCGGCTGCGCGGGACGCTCGCCTGGCTGGCGTGGTTCGCCCTGCATCTGGTCTACCTGCTCGGCGGGCGCAACCGCGTGTCCACGCTGGTCAACCTGACATACCGGTACGTAATGTGGGGCCACGGCGGTGCCGTAATCGTCGGAGATGAACCCGCCAGCCCGGAGCCCGCCAGCCCGCAGCCCGGCCCGCCCGAGCCCGGCAGCCCGGAACTCACCAGCCCGGAGCCCGGCAGCCCGGAACTCACCAGCCCGGAGCCCGCCAGCCCGGAACTCACCAGCCCGGAGCCCGCCAGCCCGGAACTCACCAGCCCGGAGCCTGCCAGCCCGAAGTAGATCATCTTCACCCCGCAGTAGGCTGTCTCGCGATGAACTCCTCCCGCGTGCGCGGCGCGCTGTCAGCCGCGGCCTTGCTCGGTGCCCTCGGCGGGCTTGCGGGCATTGTGGGGCTGGCCGGATGCAGTACCGGTACGTCGTCGGGCGCACCGCCGGCGAGCTCGCAGTCGCCGGGCTCCGCCGCGATGGATAACCCCAACCTGGACCTCGGCAGTTCGCTCGGCGGCACGGCGGCACCGGATTTCCGGCTGCAGAACCAGTTCGGCCAGCCGATGTCGCTGACCCAGTTCCGCGGCAAGGTCGTCATGCTGGCGTTCGAGGATTCCCAGTGCACCACGGTCTGCCCGCTGACCACGCAGAGCATGCTGGAGGCGAAGCAGCTGCTCGGGGCCGCCGGGGACAAGGTGCAACTGCTCGGCATAGACGCGAACCCCGATGCCACCAGCGTCGCGGACGTGCTCTCCTACTCGCGGGCGCACGGCCTGGTCAACCAGTGGGATTTCCTGACCGGGTCGCTAGCTCAGCTGAAGGCGACCTGGGGCCTCTACCACATCGCCGTCCAGATCCAGCAGGGGCAGATCGATCACACCCCCGCCCTGTTCGTGATCGACCAGCAGGGCCGGGAGCGCAAGCTCTACCTGACGCAGATGGCGTACTCCAGCGTCGGGCAATCCGCGCAGGTCCTCGCCAGTGAGCTCTCGAGCCTGCTGCCCGGTCACCCCAAGGTCGCCGACCAGCAGTCGCTCGCGTCCATCGCCGTGCAGGCCCCCACCGGCCGCCTGACGCTGCCGTCCGCCGGGACCCCGAGCGGCACCGTCGCCCTGGGGCCGGGGCAGCCGCGCCTGGTCATGTTCTTCGCCACCTGGCTGTCCGAGGTCTCGGACCTGAAGTCCGAACTCCTCAGCGGTAACGCCTACGTAGCGGCGGCCCGCCGGGAGGGCCTGCCGCAGCTGGTGGCATTGGACGAGACGGTGGTCGAGCCCTCGGCCCAGACGGTCCGTTCCTACCTGCGGAACCTCGGTACCTCGCTGGACTATCCGGTTGCCCTGGACACCACCGGGCGCGTGGCCGACGGCTACGGGGTCCAGGACCAGCCCTGGTTCGTCCTGGTCTCCGCCTCAGGCAAGATCATCTGGTCGCACGACGGCTGGCTCCCGCTGCCAGCCCTCGAATCAGCCGCCAAGCGCGCGGCCAGC
>JBKQQQ010000276.1:0-12374 GCA_052144275.1 Streptosporangiaceae bacterium | reverse complement strand
TAGCTGACGATCCGGCGCCTCTGGGCGCGTTCGTCCGCGGCGCCTACCGTAGGCTGCGCGTCGGTCCTTACCGGGTGCTGTACGAGGTCGAAGAGAACCTGATCACCATCGTGCGGATAGACCGGGTATAAGCTGCCGACCACCGATTCGAGCAGCTGGCAAAGGGCCTCCGGTAGTGCACTAGTACGTCCAGCGGCATGACAACCAGTTCGTCATGATCGGGCTGTCGCTGGTGCCGGGCCCGGTGTGGCCTGTGGCCCGCTGTAGTGTCGCCCTAGGTCCGCGGCACGGCCCTAGGTCGCTGCCTGCCTATCGCAAGATCGCGGGTAGCACTAGGAACCCGTCACCGATCACCTGCTTGACGCGCTGCCGCCTGCCGCCCGGGAAGCGGTCCGCGAAGTCGCCGTAGGACCAGCACCGCGGCTTGCGCATCCTCGGCCGGGAGTAGCGGGGGCCGACGCCTCAGGCGATTCGCGTCATAGGCGGCGAGCTAGCCGCCCCAGGTGACTCCGAGGCGTCGGCCATGTGGTCCGGCTCATCGAAGTCCCCTGCGGTCGAGTGAGGCAGCTCCAGGCCGTCGTGGACCCGCTTGGCGTGCCGGTCGTAGAGCACCGTGTACACAGCGGCCGACAAGTTGGCGCAGTGCCGGGTGGGAATCACCAGGAACCGGTGGCACTGGGCCAGCGTGGCCCGGCCCAGCGACCCGTCCTCCGGCCCGAACACGTAGAGCGCGTGCTCCGGATGCACGAAGTCGATCAGCGATTCGGCATTCCGCCGCAGCTCGACGGCCACCGGGACCGCATCCTCGAACGCGTCGAAGAACTGATCCGCGTGCCTGACCTCGACGTCTTTGTATCCGCGCATCCGCTCCTCGCGCGGCAGCCGCTGTCGCTTGGCCCCATCGAGCCGCACCCGGTCGCCGCTGAACCAGACCTGCCGCACCCCGTAACAGGATGCGGCTCGCACGGCGGCACCGACATTGTGCGGGAACTTGGGATCGACCAGCGCCACGGCCGGGGCGATCCCATCACGCCGCCCAATCGGCCCGATCGCGATACCCATGACTCGATGATGCCGATCGTGGCGTCTGAGAGCGACCCGATTTCCCGCGTTCTCGCCGTACATCGACCGCAGGACGAGGCGAAAGCGCTGCGACATGCAGTCGCTGACCGGCTTCGCTCAAGCCCCGATTTGTCAGAGGGTCGCGTTACCGTCATTCTCTGTGCTCGCCCACGGGGCGGCATGTGAGGAGCGGACGATGAAGGAACTGGTCTTGCCGGTGCCGAAGATGGTGTCGGCAACCTATGGAGTCCCGGTATCCACGCCAATGGGCACGGCCGAAGCAAGGCAGAAGGCCAGCACGGCGGTCGAAACGAGGCTGACCGGGCCGCTGCGGACGCTAACAGCGGAGTGGCTCGCTAAAGGGGTGGTGAAGGTCGGGGTCGAGGCAGCCGGTCCGCCGCCATCCGGGTTGCTGGACAGGGAGCTGTTCGGCACTCTGGAACAGCGGGTCTTCCTCGCCCGTGCGCGCGCGTTCGTCCGGTTCAGTGCCACGCAGCGAGCATCGCTGATCGGCATGCAGGAATGGAAGGCGCGCGGCCCGGCCGCGGCGCTCGCTGCCGAGCTCGGCGCACCCGTGCTGGACTTGCAGGCGCTCCAGGTTCTGACCGCCGAGGACGCGTTGGCCGCCTTGCCCGACACGACGCTGACCATTCCGGCCAGCATCAGTGGTGACATAACCATCGGCCTCACGTTCAAGTCCTGGGTGCGCGTACACGACGTCGGCTATCAGGGCATGATCGCGGTCATGACCGATGGCATGCGCCGCTTCGGGCTGCCCGAGCTCAGGCTGGGCCCCGCATTGCCGGAGCTGCGGGAGGAGCTGACCACGCTACTGAACGGGGTGGCCTTCCGGATCTGGTCCGACCTGATCGCCCGCGCGCAAGATACCCCGAAGGCTACCGGCTTGCTCCATCTTCCGCGCTTCCTGCGGGTACCGGCCGAGATGGACATTCACCGTCGGGACCTGGACCGGGCAAACGGCGTCCCGAACCGGGGCGGCATGTTCGCCCTCATCGGGCTGCAGTTCGATCCCGGGCAAAGTGAAGACTCCGGGGGCTGGTTGACCGTATGTCCGCCCGCTTGCTGGGACACGAGCTGGGAGGACTTCATCGCCGATACGTGCCACGGGATGTTCGGCTTCGAGAAGCCGCGCTGGCACTACATCCCGGAGTTCGGCGCTCTGGTGGATGCTTTGTCCAAAGCGGCGCAGACCCTGCCGGAAGCCCGGTCCCGGTTCCTGAGCGGCGACCTGCCGCCCGGCGGTCGGCTCATGGTCCGGTACGACGCAGCAGACGCCGGCGAACTCCGGTGGGCCAGGGTCGAATCCTGGGAGGACGCTGGACACGCGGTCATCCGCGACACCGGGCGGGAACTCGCACCCGGAGTGCGGCCCGGCCCCCTGGTGGCGATCGAAACCAGGCTCATCGCTGACTGGGGCATCTGGGTGGACGGCAGCGGCGTCGTCGAGGGCGCCGGCACCGAAGGCGCCGCCCACCATCTCGCGTAGCCCATCCACGCTGGGGACGCCTGGCCGCGGTGGTCAGTCACACAAGAGCTGACACGAGGAGTCGGTTCCTAGCTGCATGCTGTGGGCTGGCTGGGAGGTATTCACGTTTAGGGCTGGCCTGGGCAAACGGGGTCTGGCTGGAGGGCCGCCCACAGGTTAAGCGGGCTTGGCCCACGTTTTCCGGAGCGTGCGGCTCCGGTCTGGCGGGCTTTACGGCTGCTGGGCGCTGCCTGCCTTGATGATCTCGAGGGTGAGGTCCTGGAGCTGGGCGAGCAGGGCGCGGAGTTTCCTGGCGTTGTCGAATAGCGGCTGGTATTCGGTGAGCTCGGCGTCGGTGAGCCGCCGGGTCACGGTCTTGCCGCCGATCTTGCGGGTCCATTCGGCGTACGGGCCGTGCAGCCGGGGCGGGTCGGCGTGGCACCGGCAGTTCGGCTTGCCGCAGGCGTAGGCGCGGACGGCCAGGGTGCCGGGCAGGGCGGGGCCGGCCGCGGCGGCTATCTCGGCGGTGATCTTGTCCAGGGCCGCGCGCTGGGCTGCGGTTGGTTCCATGCGACACACCGTCTCAGATCCACGGACCTGGCTGCTGTCCACAGTATAGTCCTGTGGACAGATGGTGCCGGGGAGGCCTCATGCCGGCGGAAGAGCCCGCGGTAGCCGGGTATATCGCCCGGTGGCGGCCGTCGTCGCTGTCCCCGCAGGCGGCGGCGTTCGCCCGGCAGGTGGTGCCGGCCGCCGCGCCCGGCGGCCGGGAGCGGGCGAAGAACCTGCTGTGGGCGGCCGGGAAGCTCGCTGACTACGCGGCCTGGCTGGGCCTGGAGCTCGTGCCCGAGGTCGTGTTCCACCCGTCGGTGATCGAGCGGTTCGCCCGCTGCGCGCCGGGGCTGTCGCCGGTGGCGCGCCGCACGCTGCGCACGAACCAGCGGTTCATCGCCCGCCGGGCGGTGCCGCAGCTGTATCCGGCTGATACGCCGCTGCCCCGCGAGCGGGCCAAGGCGCCCCTACTCTGCCGCGGAGATCAGCGGCTTCCTGGCCCTGGCGGACGCCCAGCCCACGACCGGGCGGCGGATGAGGGCGGCGGGCCTGGTCTGCCTGGGGGCGGGCGCCGGCCTGATCCGCGCTGACCTGCGCCAGGCGCGCGGCAGCGACATCGCGTGCCGGTCCGGCGGCGTGGTCGTGGCGGTCCGGGGCGCTCGCCCGCGGACGGTGCCGGTCCTTTCCCGCTACCACGCCCCGCTGCTGGCGGCGGCCCGGTTCGCCGGGAACGGCCTGATCTGCTGCGGGGCCGATCCGGGCCGCCGGAACCTGACGAACCCGCTCATCAGGGCGCTGGACGGCGGGGGCGGGCTACCCAGGCTGGACACCAGCCGGCTGCGGGCGACGTGGCTGCGGGACTGCGCGGACCTGCTCGGGCTGGCCACGTTCATGCGCGCGGCCGGGATCAGCTGCTCCCAGCGGCTCGGCGACCTCGTCGCCGGGCTGGACCCGGGCGCTGAGGCCGAGGCGGTGCGGCTGCTCGGGGCGGCCCGGCAGCGATGATCCCGCTGGCGGTGTCCGAAGAGATCACCGGCGCCTCCGGCGTCGCGCCCCGGATCGAGGCCATGCTGCCCATCGGCGTGCGCCCCCGGCAGCTGAGCGTCCGCACGCTGCTGGCCGGCATGTGCCTGACCCAGGCCGATCACCGTCCCGCGCACCTGACCCGCGTGCACCAGGCGCTCACCGCACTGCCGCCGGAGGACAAGGCGCGGCTCGGCGTCATCGCGGCCTGGAAGAACGGCCCGCACCTGCTCACCTGCCGGCAGACCGAGCGGACGTTCGGCCTCATCGCGGACGTGCTCGCCAAGGGCGAGCCTGACGGGCTGCCACCGGCTACCCTCACCGGAATCTGCGATGACCTGCTTGAGGCATCTGTCCCCGGGGAGTTCAAGGACGCCAGCAGGTCGCTGGCCGTGGACTGGACGGACCTGGAGTCCTTCTCCCGGCCCCCGCCGCACGGCACCAGCGACTGCTGCGGGCGGTAGAGATCAGCCGGAAAGGACTGAGGCGTATCAAGCGGCTGCTGCCCAGCTCTTTAAGGGCAAGACGGTCGCCACCGTCAGTCCAGTGGAGTGGGGACGATGACCACAATCCATGAAACGATCGAAGTTCAAGCCAGGAAGCTGCCCGGTCTGCTGAGCACCGTTTTTCGTTGGCTGGGGAACGCTCTTGCACGGCTTGAGAGAGACAAGGCCCGGGCCTGGCTGCGCCTAGCGGTCGCGGCGTGGATGATTCGCGGTGGGCGGGCGGCGCGCAGCGGCATGGACCGGCGCGCACGGGTGCTGCATCGGTAGCGGCATGTCTCCCCCCTCGGAGAACCGTGATGCGGTCGAGCGGCGTGAACGGCTCGCGCACGCTCGCGCGGCTCGCGCACGGCGCCACCCCGGCCTCGGCCTGCTGCTCATCTCGTTCGGGGTCGCGATCTGGATCGTGGACGTCCTTGTCTTCGTCGTGCTCCGGCTGAAAAGCGTGCTCCTTGGCATGGTGCCCGCCGCGATCTCGATCCCGGTGATCGCCGTGTCGGTGGCGCTGGTCACGCTCGGCCGCCGCATGCGCATCGGCGACGCCGAGCGCGTGCTCACCGGGGATACCCGGGCGCCGATCGTCTACCTGCGGCCGTTTGGCGCGGACAGCGCGAAGATCACGAAACGGATGTCGTCGCGCGTGCGCATCTCGCCGCGCGAACGCATCGAGAAGACCTACGAAGAGCGGCTGGCGCGCGCGCTGCGCAAGATCGGACCGTTCGTCGCCGTCGGCGACCCGGCGGAGCGTCTGCCGTTGCTCGGCGCGGCGCGCATGTACGCGGCCGACGAGGACTGGCAGACGACGGTCGACGAGCTGATCGGTCACGCGCGCGTCGTGCTCCTGCACGCCGGGGAGGGGGAAGGCTTTACCTGGGAGGTTCGACATGTGATCGAGCGCGGCGCGCCGCAACGGGCGATCCTCTCGTTGCCGCTGGACGCCAAGCGCACCGAGCCCTCGCGCCAGGAGCGCTACGACGCCTTCCGGCGCCGGTTCGGCGACACCTTCCCGCGGCCGTTGCCGGAGGCGATCGGACACTGCCAGTTCGCTTACTTCGACGCGGACTGGACGCCGCGGCTGCTCGGCGAGCGCGGCGCGCCGCTCCCAGACGGCGAAGGCGAGTGCGCGAGGGCACTGCGCCACCTGGCGCGCGAGTTCAAGATCACGTGGGGCCCGCGGTGGGCGCGCTTCGTTGTGTACGATATCGCCATCGTGCTCGTGGTGCTCGCGGGCCTGGCGTTCATAAGCTTCGCTCGTTAAGTCAGCGATCGCGTCTGGGCCGCGCCCGGCGACGCGGACCGGAAATCTTCAGCTGGTACGCGTCGCACTGCTCGACACACCGCGAGATCGCCCGCAGGTCGACCGGCTCTGGCTCTGTGGTGTACGAGCGGCGGCGCGAGGCGGACCGCTGAAGCGGCCGAGCGCTTCTCGATCGTGACGGCGCGCCAAATAGCACGGAAGCGCCTCAGCGAGGATCGCGATCAACGCTACGGAATCCGTCACGGTCCGAGTCGGACGCCTCGCCCCCGATACCTCTCGCTCTCGCGTCGCGCGGGGTATTTGTATTCTTTCCAGCGCAGCCGCAACAGCGCAGGCCCGGGGCGCGGCGGCCGTCAGAACTGGTAGTTAGGTGTGCCTCGCCCGGCGCGATCCCCGCACCTGCATGCGACACGTATTCGGCGTGCCGTTCCGCCTCGCAGCAGGAACGATCCAGCGGGGCAAACGTTGCCGGTGGCGGCACTAGCTGCACAGACGACACGGCTCATTGCACTGATGATGCTCGCCGCACTGGGATTATCTGGCGCGCCGGTCCACCAACCGGTCCACCCGGGCGACAGGCAGTATCCCATGATTGTAACCCAGCGTAATGGCCGTTAAGTCAAGGCGTCGCCCAGCTGCCAGACCCTCCTCACGCAGCGGGTCGAGTAGGCACAGCGACGACAGGCTCGTCGGCCCAGCCGTGCTCCACGGCCAGTTCGATCGCCCGGGCGCTCCGTTCTACCGCCAGCGCGGCCGACTGGAAACTGGCGTTCAAATCCAAGCGAAACGGCCTCGGAAGATCATCCACGGGCGGCCGCCCATCCCGCCCTGTCGAGAACCGATCGTTTCTGGTCAGGTTCTCCGCATCACCCAACTAGTGACCAAGGTCCCCGCGTCCACTGACTTTCGCCTAGTTCCGCTAGGCTCACCATAGCTTACCTTAGTAGTAGCAGAGAGGCGTCCCCGCACTGAACGGCTACTTGAGCTGCGCGGAGCGCGGGCCCGGGGCAACCCGCCCCGGGCTACCCGGCGCACAAGGAGGTGTGCCTTGTCTAACAGGAAACACACGCTGTGGACCTCGGCCTTCGCGGCGAAGGTGTGCGATGGTCCCGCTGGCAGAAACCACGAGAGTGAAAGAAAGGGGAGGGGGAGCACCTGACAGACCATCTGGCTGGCGGGGTCACCGGCGACGGCATCGTCATCCGGGTTTCCCGTCGGCGGGCCTTCCTGCCAGATGGTCTGGCAACACCCGCAGAGGGTGGACACAGAAGGGCATGAGCCATGCACTTCAATCTCAGGAAGGCAGTGGGAATCTCTGTAGTCCCGCTGCTCGGAGGTGCCCTCGCGGTAGGCGTGGCAGCATCGCCAGCCAGCGCCCACGCGTGGCAGGACACCGCGCTGCAGGTCAATTACCTGCATTCAACATGCACCGCTCCTGGGCCAGCGACTATCGCCCCCACGCCGACCCAGTTCAACAAGGCGGGCACGGTCACGGTATCGCGGGCCTCGGCCAGCGATACGCTGACCGTCAACTGGGCGATGTCGAAAATCCCGCATGGGATGACAGTCAGTAACGCCGGTGGCATCGTAACGGTGACAGGGCTGAAGGCTCAGCCAGCGAGCACTGTTCAGGGCACGCTGGTGGTCGACGACACGTCGGCGTCTGGATGTGCTGTTGCCTGGATCGTTGTCTTCGATCAGGGTGCGCCACCGGCACCGGCTGGCCTGGTCAATGACTACTACTACTCCGACACGCCGGGCGCGATTACGCGCAGCTATCCGGTCGGGGGCGTGCAGTTCGGTGAGCCCTACACCGTCACTCCGAACGCGGGGACCGACGGGATCCTGTCCCCGGCGCCGGCCTACAGCTTCGCGTACAGCGGGCTGCCGGGCGGGATCGTGAGCAACAGCGCCGGCCTGCTCACCATTGCCGGGTCGACCGCGGCGCCCGGCACCTACGGCAGTGTCGGGGTCACGGCGGCCGACCAGTACGGTGCGAGCACGCAGTCCACGTTCCAGCTGGTGGTGAAGGCTCAGCCGGTCTACGTGCCGGGTAACTACGGTGATATGGTCAACCCGTTCGGCAACGGGTTCGATGTCTACCAGCAGCACCAGTACGCGGGTGCGATTATCGCTGGCTGGACCGCGACCCAGGCCGACCCGGCGACCCACTTCATCCGCCTGCCTGGCACGGTCCCGGGAGCGTATAAGTTCGAGTACGCGCCCAACGGTGTGGCGTCGGGTCTGTGCGTGTCGGATCCCGGTGGTGGCTGGGCAACCGACCCGCTGCCTGACGGCCTGGTCCTCGCGGTGTCCAATAACGGCCCGTGGCAGCAGTTCATCCCGCAGCCGAACGGCACGCTGAAGAACGTGGCCACCGGCCTGGTCGTCAGCCCGAACGGCACCGGCGCGCAGCTGCGCGGCACCACCGCTCCCACCCCGTGGGGTGGCTCCGTCTACACCTGGGCGGACTACTCCCACCTGCCGCGGTAGGAGGTACCTGATCAAGCGAAGGGACCCCGCGAGGGGCCCCTTCGCTGTGGGCCGCCGAAACGAACCGCGGCGTGAATTGGGCGGATGGCCCCGTACAAGCCGCAGACGGTCGATCGGGCCATCGGCCCTTCAGTAAGTCGCCCCAGCATCCCACCGGACTAACCTCCGCAGTTTCGTGGCGATGGCCGGGCGGGCCGCGTGACCGTGTCTGTGACCAAACCGGATGAGACGGGACCATGCCCGGTGAAATCGGGGAAGCCCACCGCAGTCCTTGCCCACATCAAGCTTGCTCATAACCCCAGCGGCCGGAGGTTCAAATCCTCCCCGCTACCAGGCGAAACGGCCCCGGAAAGGATCCTGTACGGCGCCGTTTTCCGTTGCATCCAATCTCCCGGCACTTATCTCAGAAGCCCCGCATCCGGCCCTGATCATAGCCACGCTGCGGCGGCCGAAGTTGTCCTCATCGCCCGCATTCAGCTCTGTGGAACAGGACCTAGGTCCCTGGCCGGTGGGTCGATCCGTTCTAGCCCGTGATGGGAGATCGGTGCAGCTTGGCTTGCGGGCTCCATGCTCATCTTGGAACGGGACAAGGAGAGAGATGACCAGACCCAGGGCAGGGACATCCGGAGACCGCCGTCAACAGGGACCCTGCGAGTACGGATATCGGATTCCCAGGCGAACCCCGCCTTAGGAGGCTCGGTGACTGGGATCATAGGTGATCACGGGCGGTCCGCTGGCGTAGCCCAGGAATTGCAGCCCCGGGATCCGCGCCAAGTGGGCCGGTACTGGCTGCTCGGCCGGCTGGGCGGCGGCGGCATGGGCGAGGTGTTCCTGGGCCGGTCACCGGGCGGCCGGCTGGTCGCGGTGAAAGTGGTCCGGAGCGAACTTGCCGGGCAAGCGGATTTCCGGAAGCGGTTCGCCCGCGAAGTTGCCGCGGCGCGGACGGTGAGCGGCCTGTTCACGGCACCGGTGGTGGACGCTGACCCGGACGCACCGGTGCCGTGGCTGGCCACCGCCTACGTGCCCGGGCTGTCGCTTGCCGATACGGTCACCAGGCACGGCCCGCTGCCTGCCAGGTCCGTGCTCGCACTGGCAGCGGGACTCGCCGAAGGCCTAGGCGCGATCCACGCGGCGGGTATCGTGCACCGCGACCTGAAGCCGTCGAACGTGCTACTGGCTGAGGACGGGCCCCGGATCATCGATTTCGGCATCTCGCAGGCAGCGGAGGCGAGCATGCTGACCGGCAGTGGGCCGGTACTCGGCTCGCCTGGTTTCATGTCCCCCGAACAGGCCCGAGGCCAACGGGTAGGCCCGCCCAGCGACGTGTTCAGCCTCGGCGCGCTGCTCACCTTTGCGGCCACCGGCCAGGGCCCGTTCGGCACCGCGCCCAGCGCCACCCTGCTGTACCGGGTGGTCTTCGCCTCGCCTGACACCACTGGCCTGCCTACTGAACTCCGGCCGCTAGTCGAGCGATGCCTGGCCAAGGACCCACACCAGCGGCCCAGCACAGAGCAGATCCTGACCGAACTCAACACCGACCCTCCGGCACCAGGCTGGCTGCCAGAGCCGATTACCCAGGCGTTCCCTTCGCACCCTCCGACGGAACCCGGCCCAGTCGTGCCCACGGCGGCCGACGGCCTAGCAACCCCGCCCACCGCGGCACCCCGGGCGGGCGCGACCCCAGGGCCTGCGCTGCCGCCGCCAGCCACCGGGACCCAGACACCCGGTCGCCGGGCAAAAGGGCGGCCGGGCCGCCCCCCTCCGGAACTAGTCAGCGCCGCGGCAGTGGCCGTAGCGCTCATAATTGCCTACCTGGTTGTGGCTATGACAGCGCACCTGCCTCCGTTCAGTAAGACATCAGTCGTGCCCTCATCACCCGCAACAACCACGACCGCCCCACCCTCGCCAGGGCCTCGACCATCCCCCGCCGTATCTTCCCAGGCGACCTCTCCGTCCACTTCTCCGGTGACCTCTCCGGCCACTTCTCCGGTGACCTCTCCGGCGACCAGCCCGGCCAGTTCTCCGGCGACCTCTCCGGCCAGTTCTCCGGCTACCTCCGCGTCCAGTTCCGCGCCGCCCTCCGACGCGACCTCTTCGGCCAGTTCCCCGGCGGTCTCCGCGTCCAGTTCACCGGAGACCTCTTCGGCTACTTCCCCGGCGATCTCCCCGTTCGGTTCCCCGGCGACCTCTGCGGGGGCCTCCCATGCGGCCTCTTCGGCGAAGCCATCCAGGAGTATCCTGGCTCAGCTAGATGCACCCTGATCGGAAAATCGCACGAACGTCGCGTAGCCGGGCACGGTGTCAGTCATGCCCATTTCTTTCAGCTTGGCTAGTGCTCGCCTGGCCGTGCTGTGGCTCACGTTGTAGGTCTCAACCAGCTCTGTGACGCTCGGCATCCGGTCACCAGGCTTCAGCTCGCCTGACTTGATCTTGTCTACCAGCACGTAAACGATCAGCATGTATGGCGCATGCGGTCCCGTCAGCTCTTGGCTCATGTTGGCTAAGCTTGCCAGGTCTGAGCTGGAAAGTACCATAGACTCAGCTAAGGTCAGCTAGGTTTAAGGCGAACAGGTTAGGTATATCGTGCCAGCCCGGCTGGCTGGAGCCGGGCTGGCGGTTGTCGTTACCGGCCAAGGTGGTAGCCCTGCACAGGAACCAGCCTCCACTCAGTCGGCTGCGGAGCGTGGCGCCGGTAGGCAGCCGGAGCCTCGACCAGCTGGCCATGGAAGTCGTCCAGGTACAGGACCCCGATCCGGTGCTCCTGGACCTGGACGGTGAACAGCTCAGCGTAGCCTTGGGCATTGGCTAGGCCTTCCCGCAGGGAGGTCGCCATCTCGTCACCACGGACCAGGAGGAGCCGCGCGGACCAGCCATCAGGTACATCCCGGTGGCCTTCCCGTAAGGCGCGTACTCCAGCTTGAACGATCCGCCCTTGGCCCGGTAGACGATGAAGTCACTGGCCTTGAACCACCTGGTCTGCTGCCCGACCAGGACGCGGAAGCCTAACGCTTCCAGGGCCTTGGCCTGACGGCCATGCTCGATCACGGTCACGACTTCCGCCTTGCGCCTGGGCGGCGGAGGCGTCACGGACGCGGACGCGGACGCGGCCACGGTCAGGAGCCCGGTGATCCCCTCGCTGTCGAGGACGGCACACGCCGCCTCCTGGCAAGCGGACCGCAGCGCTGCGTCGTACCGGGAGTGGTCCAGCGGAGCGATGCCGGGGAGCCGTGGACGGTGGCCGAAGAGGTCGACGGACAGGTCTCGGGCTGGGCCAGAGCCCATGATCTCCACCGCGGACGGTACGACGGTGAAGATTGTCAGGCGCGTGGGCAGGATCGCACGCAGCAACCGCCACGCTTCCGCAGGTGAGCGACGGCGCAGCCCGTCGAGCACGTCGAGGCGGCGCGGCAACGGGACGGACGTCTGCGGGTCGTAGAGGTTGAACACATCGGCCAGGCTGCCCGCGGGCCGCGGATGGGTGTTCGCGTCCGGCTCCGGGTCGATCTTGGCCAAGCGGGCAAGCGTGGCAGCCACCCGGCTCATGTGCGCGGGGGACCAGGCGAGAGATTCCAGCGCCCAGACCAGACAGATGTGCGGCGGCGACGTGCCGAACGTCGGCCCAGCTCGCTTTCCAGGAAGTAAACCGCAGGTGGGGCGGGTGGGGCTCGAACCCACGACCGGCGGATTATGAGAAGTACGGCCCCATGCGCCATGCGCCCTAGCTGCACAGATGGCACGAGTTATCGCACTGATGGCACTCGCCGCGCTGGGATTAACTGAAGCGCCGGTCCACGAACCGGTCCACGACCACAACAGCGAGCGCCTGATGTCAACTACGGAACGTTACCATGCGCCACGCGAGATCCGCCGTTCGGCGCGTCAGTCACAGTTCACTTGGTGACCGTGGTCGTGACGCCGAACTGGGATTTCTGCGCGGCATGCAACTGGCAGGGCGTAGTGACCGTGCAAGCTACGGCGGACGATGCTATACATCGTC
>JBKQQQ010000275.1:0-6965 GCA_052144275.1 Streptosporangiaceae bacterium | reverse complement strand
CTAGTTGTCTACCTTATCCGAGGACCATCATCATGTCGCAGTTCACTGAGTACACCACCGAGTCCGCGCCTGCGGAGTCCCGCAGGTTCATGACGGCGACCCGGAATCACCTCGGCTACCTCCCGGTCGCCATGGCCCGGATGGCGGCATCACCCCGGCTGCTCGACGGTTTCGCCAAGCTCACCGCGATCTTCGACCGATCCGCGCTCGACCCGGTGGCCCGCGAGGTAGTGATCATGACGGTGGCGGAGGCGCGCGACCGGGGCGAGGCGGCGGAGGCGCGCGACGGGGTCAGCCGACGTAGAAAATGCCCAGGCCCAGAGCCACGCAGATGCCGGCGATGATCCAGAAGCGGACGACGATGGTGGTTTCGGCCCAGCCGGCCAGCTCGAAGTGATGCTGCAGCGGGGCCATCCGGAATACCCGTTTCCCGGTCAGCTTGAACGAGCCCACCTGGATCACCACCGACAGCGTGATGATCACGAACAGGCCGCCCAGCAGGAGCAGCAGGAGCTCGGTCCTGGTGGTGATGGCCAGCCCGGCGAGCACGCCGCCGAGGGCCAGCGACCCGGTGTCGCCCATGAAGATCTTGGCGGGCGGCGCGTTCCACCACAGGAACCCGGCGCAGGCGCCCATCACGGTGGCGGCCACCACCGCGATGTCCTGCGGGTCGCGCACGTCGTAGCAGGCGGGAGACAGGTTTGCCGTGCAGTCGTTCCGCAGCTGCCAGATCCCGATGATCATGTAGGCGGCGAGCACCAGGATGGCCGTGCCGGTGGCCAGGCCGTCAAGGCCGTCGGTGAGGTTCACGCCGTTGGAAGTCCCGGACACCATGATGATGACCCAGACCACGAAGAGCACCGGCCCGATGGAGACGCCGAAGTCCGCCAGGAAGGACAGGTGGGTGGACGCCGGGGTGAGGTCGTACCCGTCCGGGAACCTGATCGCGAGCAGCGCGAACACCCCGCCCACGATGGCCTGGCCGGCCAGCTTGGCCCCGCTGCGCAGGCCCAGGCTGCGCTGCATGTACAGCTTGATGAAGTCGTCCGCGAACCCGACCAGGCCGAGCCCGGTCATCAGGAACAGCACCAGCAGGCCGGACGCGGACATGGTGTTGCCGGTGACCACGTGGCCGACGAGGTATCCGCCCAGCGACGCGATGATGATCACCGTGCCGCCCATGGTCGGCGTGCCCCGCTTGGACAGGTGCCCGGCGGGGCCGTCCGACCTGATCTCCTGGCCGTAGCCCCGCCTGCTGAACCCCTTGATGGCCAGCGGCGTGCCGAACAGCGCGATGAACATCGAGACGGCGGCGGACAACAGGACGGTCTTCACCGGTCCGCCTCCCTCAGGTTGTCAGCACTGAGCAGTTCGGTCGCGACACTTTCCAGCTGGGCGGCGCGCGACGCCTTTACCAGTACGACGTCTCCGGGCTTGAGCCGGTTCGCAAGCACGTCAAGCGCGGCCGCGCCGTCCGGCACCGCGACCGCCTCGCCGGGCCAGGACGGTACCCGCCGCGCGCCGGCCAGCAGCGGCGCGGCCTCCTCGCCCACCGCGATAAGACCGGCCAAGCCGGAGTCGCCGGCCCGCGCGGCGTACTCCCCGATGTCCTCGTGGCTGGCCTGCGAGGAGTCGCCGAGCTCGGCCATGTGGCCGAGGACAGCGAACCCGCGCCCGCCCTGCCCCAAATGACACTGCGCTAGGTGCGCGAGGGCGTCGATCGCGGCCCGGACAGACTCGGGGTTCGCGTTGTAGGCATCGTTAATGACCGTCACTCCATCCGCCCGCTGGTGGACCTCCATCCGCCACCGGCTGCGCGCGACCGCGGCGGAAAGCCCATCCGCGATGGTCTCCAGGCTCAGCCCCAGTTCGCGCGCGAGGGCCGCCGCAGCGAGCGCGTTCGGCACGTTATGCGCGCCATGCAACCGCAGGGTTACCGGCGCGGGACCTTCGGGTGTCAGCAACGTGAAGCTGGGCCGCCCGAGGTCGTCGAGCCGGACGTCCGCGGCGCGAACCGAGGCGCCGGAATCCTCCGGGCCGAAGGTCACGACCCGGGCCTGGGTGCGGGCGGCCATGGCCAGGACGCGGGGGTCACCTGCGTTCAGGATGGCCGTGCCGTCCGCGGGGAGCGCCTCGGCCAGCTCGCCCTTGGCCCGCGCCACCTGGTCCAGGCCGCCGAACTCCCCCGCGTGCGCGTGCCCGACGTTCAGCACCACGCCATAGCGGGGCGGCGCGATGCGGCACAGCTGCGCGATGTGCCCGATGCCCCGGGCGGACAGCTCGAGCACCAGGTACCTGGTCGAGGCGTCCGCGCGCAGCACGGTCAGCGGATGACCGAACTCGTTGTTGTACGAGCCGACCGGGGCGACCGTCGGCCCGAGGCGCTCGGTCAGCTGGGCGGCCAGGTCCTTGGTCGAGGTCTTCCCCGACGACCCGGTGATGCCCGCGATCCGGGCCGCCGGCAGCGCGTCCACCACGAACCTGGCCAGCGCGGCCAGCGCGGCCGGGACGTCCGCGACCAGCACCGAGGGCACCGGGACCGGCCGGGTGGCGAGCACCGCGGCCGCGCCGGCGGCCACGGCGGCGGCGGCGAAGTCGTGCCCGTCGGACCGCTCCCCCGCGACCGCGGCGAACAGCCCGCCGGCGCCGGCCCGCCGGGAGTCGATCACCACCTCACCGCTGACCACGGCATCCGGCTCACCGCGGAGCTGGCCACCGGTGACGTGCGCGATCTGCGCCAGCGACAGGGGAATCACCGGGCCACCTGGGCTAGCTGGCCAAGGGCGGTCGCGGTGACCTGGCGGTCATCGAACGGCAGCACCACGCCGCCCACGTACTGGCCGGTCTCGTGGCCCTTGCCCGCCACCACCAGCACGTCACCGGGCGATGCCAGCGCCACGGCCTGCGCGATGGCCGCGGCGCGGTCCGGTTCGATGATCACCCGGCCGCGCTCGGCCTGCGGCACGCTCAGCACGCCGTCCAGCATCGCCGCGAGGATCGCCAGCGGGTCCTCCGAACGCGGGTTGTCGCTGGTGAGGATGGCCACGTCGGCCAGCGAGGCGGCGGCCGCGCCCATCATCGGGCGCTTGGCCCGGTCCCGGTCACCGCCGCAGCCGAGCACGATGATCAGGTTCCCCTGGGTGACCGGACGCAGCGAGCGCAGCACCGCCTCGACCGCGCCCGGCTTGTGCGAGTAGTCGACGAACGCGGTGACCCCGAGCCCCGGCGCGGGCACCCGCTCGAGCCGGCCGGGCACGCCCGGGCAGGTGGCCACGCCCGCCACCGCGTCCTCCAGCCGGACGCCCGCCTCGACCAGGGCGACCAGGGCGCCGACCGCGTTGGCCACGTTGAACACCCCGGCCAGCCCGACCGACACGTCCGCCTCGACCCCGCCCGGCCCGATCAGCCGGAACGTGCTCCCGTCCGCGCCCGACCTGACGTCGGCCGCCCGCCAGTCCGCCTCGTCCGCACCCGAAGCCGAGAACGTGGTCACCGGCACCATCGCCGAGGAGGCCAGCTTGCGCCCGTACTTGTCATCGATGTTGACCACGCCGATCACCGGCGGCATGAACAGCGACGCCTTGGCCCGGAAGTAATCCTCCAGGTCGGCGTGGAAGTCGAGGTGGTCCTGCGACAGGTTGGTGAAGACGGCCACGTCGAAGCGGGTACCCGCCACCCGGCCCAGGCTGAGCGAGTGGCTCGACACCTCCATCGCGGCGGCCGTGACCCCGCGCTCGACCATGACCGCGAACAGCGCCTGCAGATCGGGTGCCTCCGGGGTGGTCAGCGAGCTGGCCAGCCGCTCCTGCCCGATCCGGAGTTCCACCCCGCCGACCAGGCCGGTCAGGTGCCCGGCCACGCGCAGCCCGGACTCCAGCAGGTAGGTGCTCGTGGTCTTGCCGCTGGTCCCGGTGACGCCGATCAGCCGCAGCCGGCCCGACGGATCCCCGTACACCCAGCAGGCGATCTCGCCCAGCCGGGTGCGCGGGTCCGCGAGCACGAACACCGGCACGCCGCTGGCGGTGGCCCTGGCCCGGCCGTCCGGGTCGGTCAGCACCGCGACGGCGCCGGCCGCCACCGCGTCCGTGCAGAACGCCGCCCCGTGCACGCGCGCACCGGGGAGCGCGACGTACAGGTCACCAGGCCTCACCGACCGGGAGTCGAGGGTGAGCCCGGACAGGAAACCCAGGTCGTTCGGGGAATGAGAATGTCCTACGGCGGTTAGCCGGACGCCGAGCAGCGTGCTGAGCGCGGACAGCGGCCGCTGCTGAGGGTACGCGGGACGGATCGCCACGGGGTGAGAGTACCTCCAATCACGGCGCGGTCAGGCGTACCTTCACAGGTGTGGCTCCATCCGGCGGGATTTGCAGTGTGGCGAGCGCGTCTTTCATGACCTGGTAGAAGACCGGCCCGGCGACGACGGCACCGAAATAGCCGCCCTTGCGCGGGTTTTGCACGTTCACCGCCACGACGAGCTGCGGGTTGTCGCCCGGGGCCATGCCGATCCAGCTCGCTCCGTAGACGCACAGCGCGCATTTTCCGTTGGATTCCTGGGAGGTTCCGGTCTTGGCGGCGACCGCGTAGCCGGGGATGACCCCCCACGGCTGGTCGCCCGCCGCGTCGACGGCCGGCACTTGCTGCAGGATCTGCAGCAGCTCGTGCGCGGTCTTGGCCTGGATGACCTGGTGCGAGGGCGAGGGCGCGGCCGGGGTGTACTTCCCGGCCGCGTTGGTGGTGCCCTCGATCAGGCTCGGCTGCACCCGGACGCCGCCGTTGGCGATCGTCGCGTACACCTCGGCCATCTGCAGCGCGGTCGCCGCCACGCCCTGCCCGAAGGACAGCGTGTACCTGGTGTCCGCCGCCCACTGGGACACCGGCGGCAGCAGGCCCTGGCTCTCGCCGGGTAGCCCGATGCCGGTGGGCTCGCCGAGGCCGAACGCCCTCAGGTAGTCGTACTGAGTCTGCTCGCTGACGTGCTTGGCGACCTGCGACATGCCGATGTTGGAGGAATGCGCGATGATGCCGGCGATCGTGTACC
Organism: Streptosporangiaceae bacterium; assembly: GCA_052144275.1. Taxonomy (GTDB): domain Bacteria; phylum Actinomycetota; class Actinomycetes; order Streptosporangiales; family Streptosporangiaceae; genus Palsa-504. The sequence goes on along the minus strand of JBKQQQ010000275.1, from coordinate 1,927 downwards.
GCTCGCCGGGCGCCCATTCCGCGTCGTGGATGACCTGGCCGCCCTCGGTGATCTGATACGGGATGTTGTAGGCGCTCATCGGCGTCTGGCCACCGTGCTCGAAGGCGGCCGACGCGGTGATCACCTTGGCGGTGGAGCCGGGCTGGAACACGTTCTGCACGAGGATGTCGGTCGCCTGGGACGCGTCCGTGATAGTCGCCGGGTCGAAGGTCGGCCACTGCGCCATGGCCAGCACGTCGCCGGTGCGCGGCTGGATGATCACCACCGTGCAGTTGCTCGCCTTGGTCTTCTTGACCTGGCTGGCGCACGCCTGCTCGGCCGCGTACTGCAGCGGCGGGTCGATGGTGAGCCGCAGGCTGCTGCCGTTCACCACCGGCGTGTCGCTGCTGCCCGCGAGCGGGATCTGCTGGCCGTCGGTGCCGATCTGCACCTGCTCGCTACCGGACTGGCCGGCCAGCAGCGAGTCGTACTCCTCCTCCAGGCCCGCCCCGCCCTTGATGACGCCGTTGCTGTTCCCGGTGAAGCCGATGATGTTGGCCGCGATGGTGCCCTCAGGGTAGGACCTCGCGTAGCTGCCCTTCTGGTAGATGCCGGGCAGGTTCATCGCGGTGATCTGGCTGCTGGCCGTCGCGGACACGCCCTTGGCCAGCACCACATACTGCGGCGAGGTCGGGTCCTGCAGGAGGTTGAGGATCGCGTCCGGCGTCATGCCGAGCGGGCCGGCCAGCGAATCGGCGACGTACTGCAGCTTGGCCGCCGGGATCAGCGGCGGGTCGGCGGTCACCAGGTAGGTGGCCACGGTCATCGCCAGGATCTGCCCGTTGGCGCCGGTGATGCTGCCGCGCAGCGCGGGCAGCGGGATAGTCCGGTCCCGTTCCTGCAACGCCAGCTTGCGGTAAGTGCCGGACTCCATGCCCTGCAGCTGGACGAGGCGGCCGGCGAACAGCGATAGCACGAAGACGATCGCGAGCAAGGTGATGCCCAGCCGGCGGGACGCGTCGCCCCGGGCGGCCTGGCGGCGCGCTCGCGGGGGCTTTCGCGGTCTTTGCGGCGGCCTGAGCCCGCTGATGTCCGCGGGCCGGGCCGGGGGCCGTTCCCCGGTCATTACGGCCGAACGCGCCGAGCCGGGAGCTCCGGTCCGGCTCACCTGGGGCCCGGGCCCGCGCCGCGGGTCCGGCCGGGAGGGGCTGCGGCGTGGCGGCGCCCCGAGAAGCCCGGAAGGGCGCCGGTCGTCCCGGCGGTTGGTTTGCGGCCTGCGGGTAGGGTCCTGCGGCGTCACGGAGTGTACCCGGGAACGTTGATCGCGGCCTCGGCGCTTGACGGCTTGCCGGTGACGATCTTCCCGGTTTTAAGGTCGATGAAGCCCAGGTAGGGGTTCGGCCGCATGCCGAGCTGCTTGGCCTCGGCCGCGATCACGGCCGGGTTCCCCGCCTGCGCGATCTCGTTGGTGAGGGTCTGCTCCTGGCGGGCCAGGTTGGCGTTCTGCTCCTGCAGGTTGGTGATCCGGAACGATCCCTGGGCGAGCGTGGTGCTGATCACGAGCAAACAGACCAGGGCGCCGCCGAGCAGCCCGACGAGCAGCAGGATGAACGGCATCCGCGGCGAGCGGGCCAGCGATCTCGTGGCGCTGCCTATTCCCGGGCCTATGACCGGGCCAGCGCCCGGCCGGGTGTGGCGCGGGGCGATGACCGGGCGCGTCCGCGGGACGGGCTGACGGGGCGGGGCGAGGCGGCCGGGAGTCTGGCGGGGGGAGCCTGCGGTCCGGCGCATCGTGTCAGTGGCCATGTTCTGTGCCCCCTTGGGTCATGCTGCTTGGCTGATGCGTTCCGCGGCCCGCAGCCGGGCGGAGGCGGCGCGCGGATTGCCGGTGACTTCTTCGCTGTCGGGGCGCTCGGCGCCCCTGGTGAGCAGGCGGAACTGCGGCGTG
>JBKQQQ010000274.1:0-3445 GCA_052144275.1 Streptosporangiaceae bacterium | reverse complement strand
GGGCTAGTTCGAGAAGTCCTGGGTGAGCCAGACGGTGCCGGAACTGTCCAGGTTGATGGCGATGCCGATGTGAGTGAAGGAACTGCTGAGGATGTTCCGCCGGTGACCGTCGTCGGGCGGCTTCTCGTTGAGCATGTCCTGGGTGAGGCCGACCGCCATCTGGGCGATGGCCGCATTGGTGTCCGCGACCGGGCCGCCTTCGCCGATGTTCTCCCCGCACGCCGACCAGTCGACGCCGGCCCCGGTCTCGCGGGCGCCGAGATCCGGTTCGCCCGGGCACTGGTGGGAGAGCCCGCAGCCGCCGGCCATGGTCATGTTGTGCGCCGACGCGCTGCTGTCCAGGCCGGCGGTGATCGTCAGCGAGGGCAAGCCTGCCGCCGAACGGGCCTGGTTGATGAGCCCGAGCACCTGCGCGGCCGGCGTCCCCGGCGAGACGCCAGGCGAACCGGTCGCGGACGCGGTGGGCGATGGCGTCGCGGGAGTGGCTGACGCGAATGCTGTCGGCGTCGGCCGGACGGCGAGCCGTTTGGCCGGGGGGGACGGCAGGTTCGCGGAGGCGGCCTGGGGCACGTTAGCGACGGCGGCGTGGAAGGGGCGCCCGGCGCATGACCCGTCCGCCGCAGAGCCAGCCGCCACAGAGGCAGCCGCCGCTGAGGCAGCCGTCGCTGAGCCGCAGGTGGCCGACGTCTGCAGGGCGGTCACCTTGCCGGACGCGGGCGGTGGGGCGGAGCCCAAGCCGCGGGCCAGGTAGAGGCCCCCGGCGGTTAGCACCAGCAGCGCGAGCAGGTCACACAGCAGGTACCTGACGCGGCGCGCGGATCCCCGGGCGGGGTGGGGTTCCCGGGCGGGATTCTGGGCGCGGTGCTGGCCTGACCGGTGGCGCGCGGGGGTCCGGGTCGGCACGTCAACCGCCTGTCTCGGCGTACGTGCCGGGCCATCCGAGGCCGTCCCCTGATCCGGCCGCTGACATCCAGGGATCACATAGACCCATATAGCTCCGTGCTCACCACCTGTTAGGCGTCGACACTAGATCATCGGCACCCGGTGCGCGGAAAATTGGCGAATGTCGCGCAAGCAGGCCGGCGTCAGCTGGTCGGGGCTGCGGGGCGGGACCAGCTGGCCGCGGCTGGCAGGCGGCTAGTAGACGGTGCCGCCGGCGCGCCAGTAGAGGCCGGCCGCGTTCCGGGACATGAACGCCTCGTCGACCAGGTACCGGCGCAGGGCGCAGTGGTCATCGAAAATCACCTTGAGGACCTCGTCGACCGCGGCTTCGGGGTACTTGCGGCCGGGCTCGAACGCCTGGGCCACCTGGTCAAGCAGCAGCCGACGGCGGGTGCGCTTGGCCGGCACCGCGATGATCCTGCCGTCGCGGACGAACGCCCGCAGCACCTCGGGCGGGTCGGCGAGGAGACCGTCAGCGTTATGACCCATCTCAATCCAGTATGACGGGGGCGCGGCGGATCTGGCCAGCGAGATGTCCCAGGCGGTACCGTTTCGCGGGTGGCACGCTACGACGATGACCTGCGCTTCGCCCAGGTCAGAGTATGTTCTGGCGTATCACCCCGTGTCACCGCGTGCCGCTTCACCTGCGCGGATATGCCACCGCGTATCACCGCGTAGCATCCCGTCTCACCGCCTTCAGGCTCCCGGATTGGCTCCCGGAGGGTGGCGGACGCGATGAGCGCCAGCCCCTACGACGGCCCGCTGTCCGCGCTCCGCGGCCACGTAGACGACCTCGGCACCTGGCTGGGTATCTGGGAGAACCGCACCCGACGCGCACGCGCGCCGCTGCGCCAGTGACGCGGTGGACGCCCTCGATTCGATGCTCGGCCACCTGTACGGCGTCCGGGCGCAGCTCGCGAGCGAGATCCGCCGGGCCGACGACGCCACGGCAGCCAGGGCTGACGCCCTGCTCGCCAGGAAGGGGGAGGGGTGATTTAGATGGGGCTCTACATCAGGATCTTCCCGAGCCTGAAAGTCCGCGTCAGCAAGCGCGGGCTACGGCGGTCCCTCGGGCCGCGAGCGGCACGCCTGCACGTCGGCGCTGGCGGTACGGGTATCTCGACCGGGGCCGGATGGTGGACGTGGTACAAGCCGCTGCGGCGGCGCAGCAGAAGGAGACGATCACGATGACAAGAGAACCCTCGGTCGTGCGGTGGCTGGACGAGATTCTCCCCCAGGCGATGAAGCCGACACCATCTGGTGCTCGGCTCGACCTCCGTCTCTACTTCCACACTGAGGGCGGTAAGAGGGGGCCATGGCTGAGCATCACTGTCACTGACGCCGACGGCAGGCAGGTCGGGAAATCACTGCCCATCGACACCCAGGAGAACATCGGGGGGTACTTCGATGCCCTGGCCGCCAAGGCGTACAAGGTCGCGGCGGCTAAGCGGACAAAGCCGCTCCAGCGCTGAGCAGGCAAGAGCGCCCCGTAGTCTCCGGGCTGGCGGGGCGCTCAGCGTTGCTCGGGCGCGGTCAGTCATTGCTGCCAAGCACGGCTACGATTTGGTGCCTGTTCGACAAATGATGGAGGTCTCGGACCGCGTGTGGTCCGAGACCTCGTGCAAGATGCTCTGACAGGCGACTGTCTTGCCCATGCCTTGCCTCACCGCGAGCCACATGTTCTTTGCCGACTTCGACCTCCCTGCCGAGGTCGCCGGGCGGCTGTGGTGCCCGCAATGGGCGCTTTTTACCGGCGGCGGTTCAAGGTGAAGGGCATCTGAACCACCCCCTCGGAGCCAGGGTATCGGTTCCGTGTGAGCGTCCACGCCAGGTTAGGGGCCGTTCGGGTTGCACCGTAGGTGACCGCTGGTGACCGCAGTCTTCTGCCGTTCTGGCACGGACATGGGACGAATGCGGGCATCTCGCGGCTGGCCTAGGGTGTGCAGCGCCGAACTATCGGCCTGCTGTCTACGGGAGGTCTACACTGCGCAAAGTGACTTCTGGCCGTGTTCTGGTAACTCAGTGGTCCTACTACCTGCACATCGCACGCGAGGATCGAGACAAGACCCGAAGCGTCATGGCTGCCGACCCAGAGGCTCTCCCGGCGAGCGCCGTAACTTCGATCGTCATGTCCGCTCTAGCTGTGGAAGCATTCATAAATGAGCTAGCCGAAGCAGCCGACATGGCGCAGATCGGACGTGAGGGAATTACGTCGGCCGCCTTGGATAAACTTCAAGATCTTGCTAATGCGCTTAAGGAAGTTGAGGCGAGCCAAGGATCGGTTACTCTAAAATATCAGATAGCTTCTCTAATTCTTTCAGGGGGGACCTTTCAGCGTGGCAGCTCACCATTTCAAGAGCTTGCACAACTAGTCGCTTTGCGGAATCTTCTAGTTCATCTTAAGCCGGGTGACAGGCACAGCTCAAGCGGTCATGTCGAACCGACGCAAAGTCTTATACGGGACTTTCAGCAAAGAGGGTATACCCGAACCCGAGGTCGCAAA
>JBKQQQ010000273.1:0-13470 GCA_052144275.1 Streptosporangiaceae bacterium | reverse complement strand
CCGGGCCTGTCGAACTCCGGGCTTGCCCGCGGCGCCTTCGTCACCCGGCAGTCGATGAACGTGCTCCTGCAGGCCCTCGAACGCCAGGGACTCGTTGCCCGCCCGGCACGGGCACCCGTCGGCAGGGCCCTGCCGGCCGAGCTGACCGCCCGCGGGCGCCGCCAGCTCACGATGGCCAGCGCCGCGGTCCGCCGCGTCGAGCAAGACATGCTGGCCAATCTGGATGCCAGCGAGCAAGATCAGATGCGGCGCCTGCTCACCGCCTGCATCGCCGCACTGACCGAACCGCCCGCATCGGCGACTCCCCCGGACCGGCCGCCCGGACCAGGGCACGTGGCGCAGGCAGCAGCGGCCTGGTGACGCGCGGGTGCTACCTGCAGGCGCCAGGCTTGCGTCTTCGCCGCTTTCACCTGGCTGCCCATGGGGCTAGCTTATCGCCGCTGGACGGAGGGGCCCTGCTCCAAGGTAATCATCTTCGGGCAGGGGCAGATCAGGCGGCTCCTGTCTGGTTGTGACGGTGGTTGCAGATGGCTTCCCGCTGGCTGCTGGCCTGTTTGCAGCGCAGGGCGATGATGGCGTCGGCTCCTGCGACGGTCCAGTGCATGCCTGCCTGCCTGAGTCTTTGCCCGACGATGGTCTTGCAGCTGGCCTCGACGACGCCGGATCCGGCGAACAGGCCGCGTGAGCGGAACCAGCGGTAGCGCATGCGGGGGGCGTTGCTGAGGAAGTAGCCGAGTTCCTTGCCGACTTCGTCTTTCTTGATTCCTTCGAGGGGGTATTCGCGGACGGCGGCCTCGATGCCGTTGATGTCGCCGTAGTCGAGGTCTTCGAGGCGGGCGGCGAGCCATTCGTCCCTTCGGTCGCCGAGCATGAACTCCAGGGACCGGGTGAGGGAGTGCAGGTGCTCGCGGGCGTGGCAGAGGTCGACGATCTGGGTGGCCCCGGGGAACTTCGCGGTGGCGATGTTCCAGATCCAGGCGGCGCCGTCGCCGAGGATGGTGAGCTGGCGGACGTGGCCCGCGCCGCGGCGGATGCCCTCGGCCCGGACCAGGTTCCCGAACGTCGCGGCGGGCCCGAAGGTCGCGATGACGCTCGCGGAGGCCCGGTCGCGGACGGGGTAGCCGTCAGCGTCGGGCTTGTCCTGGGTGAAGAAGACGGCGAGCTTGACCTCGCGGGTGCGGGCGCGGCCGTCCTCGCCTTTCCCCTCCCGCCCGGCGGTCTCCTTCGCCGTCACGGGGACGCCGGTGCCGTCGATGGCGGCGTAGAGCTTGCCGGGCAGCGGGGACGGCGGGAGAGGGACCACCTTCCGGGAGGCGATGAGCGCGGTGCCGCTGGCCCCGGCGGCCCGCTCGACGCGCCTGGCGGTGAGCCGGACTCCGGCCAGCTTCTCCAGCAGCCGCGCGGCTCCCGCGAACGGCCCGGCCGCGGCGGCCAGGTCGTTCATCGCGGCCAGGCCGGGCGACACCGACGCGCCCGCGACGCCGAGCTCATCGTCGCGCGGGGCCAGGCCGTGCCCGCACCCCGCGCAGTGGTACCAGGCCCGCCGCAGGGCGACCGGCCCGAGCACGGTAACGACGGCCTTCTCCCGGTAGCCGGCGAACACGGCCTCGTGGCCGTGCCCGCAGTCCGCCCGGGGACCACGGTGGCCGGGATCGGCGGACAGCGCCTCCCCGAGCATGGCCCCGCCGAGCCTCAGCAGCCCGGCCCGCAGCACCGCCTCGGCCCTCTCCAGGCCGTTCTCGCAGCCCAGCGCCCCGGCGGCCTCAGCTGCCAGGCGGCCTACCCCGGCGGACTTCTCCGCCGCGAGCGCCTCCCGGAGCCCCCTTTTTCCCCTCCCGTCCCGGAGGGGTCCTCGCCGGCGGCACCGCCCGCCGCCGGGCGGGCCTCGCAGATCTTCTCGTTCACCTCGATGATCTGCTCCACCGTCGTCGCGAACTCGGCGTGCCGGGCGATCTCGCGGCGCACCTTGCCCACCTCGCCCGCCGCGAGCTGACGGGCGACGGTCTTCCGCCGGCCCGCCGACCGGGTCCACAAGAACCTTGGCCCGTGCCCGGGATGCTCCGGGGCCGCGCACGCGCAGTTCGGCTTCCCGCACCTGCGCCAGTTCTCGCTCACCGACCCCCGCCGGAAGTCCCCGACCACGCTGAGCTGCGCGAACAGCCGGTCCCGCTCGGCCTCCAGCTCCGGAAGCGACGGCTCGGACATGGCACTCCTCATCTGGTTTTGACGGTCAAAACCAGGGAAGATGTGGGACCCCTACATATGTGTCGCACACCCATCGCGCGCTGGCGAGGCTGTCGCGCCACCGATCCCGGGCAGGTCCGTGCCTCGGCCGAACCGTGCCCGCGTCCCGCGGCCTGCGCTCGCCACTGCTTTCCCGCATGCCCCATGAGCCCCGCGCGCGCCCGCCGCAGAGCCTGAATCCGCCCTTCCGCCCGCAGCAGTAACCGCCACGATGGAACATCGTTGCTGCCCCAGCAGCATCAATGCTCCATCGTTGCCGCTAGGGCCGGGGGCCAGGACCGCGAATCGCATGCCCACGGCGCAATGGGGTCTCGACGCGCACGCCAGAAGAGATGCGCGATAGCCTCTCGCGCACCGGATGAGCCGCCCGAACAAGATGTCACTCATGCGACAAGGGGCGGCTCCCGTCCCGCTTGCGGGGCGCGCTACGGGTGACGAGTCGTGGCAAACTACGCGGGTGACCGCTTTGAAGCTGCCCGGCCTGCCGTTCGCGCTCGAGCCCGCGGGCAGCCCGCCGCCCGGCTGCCGGGTCCGGCATGGTGTGCTGACGCTGACCGGCGCGGCCGGAACCGACCTGTTCGTCGATCCCGCCGGGGCTGATCCCGGGCAGGTTCCCGACGCCGGGCGGCTGGTGGGCCTGCCCCCGGCGGGCGACTTTACGCTCGCGGCGCAGGTCAGCGTGGAGTTCGGGAGCATGTACGACGCGGGGGTCCTGCTGCTGCACGCGGCCGAGCGGCAGTGGGCCAAGCTCTGCTTCGAGTACTCTCCGCAGCTGCGGCCCACCGCGGTCACGGTCGTGACCAGGGGAACCTCGGACGACAGCAACTCCTTCGAGGTGGATGGCGATAGCTTGTGGCTGCGGATCACGCGGTCCGGCGCCGCCTGGGCCTTCCACGCCTCCACCGACGGCGCGTGGTGGCGGCTGCTGCGTTACTTCGCCCTGTCCTCCGATCCCGCGGAAATGGTCCGGGTCGGCTTCCTGGCCCAGTCCCCGACCGGCGGGGGGTGCGCGGCCACGTTCGACCACATCACGTTCCGGGCGGGCGCGCCGGAGAACCTGCGCGACGGCAGCTGACGCAGCGAGTGAGCTAGGGCGTGTCCCGGACCGGCTGCCCGTGGCGTGACCTGCCCGGGGAGTACGGGAACTGGAAGACGGTCTATAACCGGCATCGCCGCTGGTCGCTGGACGGGACCTGGCAGAAGATCCTGGGCCGGCTGCGGGCCGGGTGTGATGAGGCCGAGGGGCCGGACTGGACCCTCAGCGCTGATTCCACCGCGTGACTGCCAGATCCGCGCGTTTCCCGGCGCCAGGCGGACACGGCACGCGCTTCCCGCCATACTGGGCAGGTGGGGCGGGAATGGCAGTTATCCCGGAAACAGCACCGGCGCCTGCATCAGGAGCACCTGGCTGGCGCCGCTTCCTGACGCCGTGGCGCTCGCCCGCGGATCAGCCCGCCTGGGCGCGGCCGGCGCTGCTGGCCATCGCCGCCGTCGCGGCGGTCGCGTACGGCTGGGGAATGGCCGGCGCCAGCGTCGAGTCGTTCTACGGCGCGGCGGCCCGCAGCATGTCGGAAAGCTGGCACGACTTCATCTTCGCGGCGTTCGATCCAGCCGGGACCGTCACCGTCGACAAGCTGCCCGGCGCGCTGTGGGTGCAGGCCCTGTCGCTGCGGATCTTCGGCTTTCACATCTGGGCCCTGGTCCTGCCGCAAGTGGTCGAGGGCGTGCTCACCATCCTGGTGCTGTACCGGGCGGTCCGCCGGCTGGCCGGGCCTGCGGCCGGCCTGACCGCCGCGGCCGTGCTCGCCGTCACGCCCATCACCGTGCTGCTGAGCCGCGGCAACGTGTCGGACTCGCTGCTGATCCTGCTGCTCGTCCTCGCCGCCGACGCCACGTCCGCCGCGCTGCTCACCGGGTCGCTGCGGCAGCTGCTGCTCGCCGGCGTCTGGGTCGGCCTGGCGTTCCAGGCGAAGATGATCCAGGCCTGGCTGGCCCTGCCCGCGCTGGCCGCCGCCTACCTGCTCGCCGCCCCCGCGGCGCGGCTGCGTACCCGGTGCGCGCACGTCGCGCTGGCCGGGCTGGTCACCGCCGTGGTCTCCCTGTCCTGGATGACCGCGGTCTCACTGGTCCCGTCTCAGGACCGGCCCTACGTGGACGGCAGCCCGGACGACTCGGTGTACACGCAGGTCTTCGACTACAACGGCCTGGGCCGGCTCACCGGGAACTGGGCGACCGCCGCCGGGCCGCCTTCACCGATCGTGATCGCGGCCAAAGAGAGCGGGCAGTTGCTGACCGCCGAGACCATAGGCATCAAGCCGGGCTGGCACCGGCTGCTGGCCGGCCCGTTCGCGGCCGGCAGCGGCTGGCTGCTGCCGGCGGCCGTCGCCGGCGCGCTGGGCGTGCTCATCTCCCGGCGCCGTCAGGGCAGGCGCGACCCGCTGCGCGCCGCCGTCGTGCTGTGGGGCGGCTGGTGGCTGGTCCTCGCGGTCTTCTTCAGCGTCGGCACCTACCTGAACTCGTACTACGTCGCGGCGCTCGTCCCCGCGGTAGCCGCGCTGTGCGGCACCGGCATCGCCGCGTGCGGACCTGGCCCTTGGCCGGCCAGGGTGCGGCTGATCGTCGCCGCGACGGTGCTCGGCTGCGCCGGCTACGGCGCCTACCTGATGTCCGGGACGGTATCCGGCCCGGTCGTGCTCACCGTGGTGGCGCTGATCGTGGCGGCGGCCGCCGCCGCTCAGCTGCTGCTGCCCGCGTCAGGCAGGGGCGGGCACCTGACCGCGGTCGCGTCCGCCGGTGCCGCCGTGCTCCTGCTGCCCGCGGCGGCGTCCGTGAGCTGCGTCATCCGCGGGCTGGGCCCGTTTGATACCCCGTTCGAGTCGTCGAAGACCGCGCACAATAACCAGGCGCTGGCCGCCGCCGCGCCCGCCCTGACCAGGGCCGTCCAGCGGCTAGAACTCCAGACGCCACCCGGTGACGCCCTGCTCGGCACCGACACGTCCGGGCTCGCGCAGAGTTACATCCTGTACAGCGGCAGGGAGGTGCTGCCGATCGGCGGCTACCTCGGCAACGTGCCGGCCCCGACGCTGGCCACGCTGCAGGCCGACATCAGCCGCGGCTACGTGCGGGTATTCGTGCTGCCGGTGTCACCGCCGGGCCCGGACCCGCGGGTGCGGTGGATCGAGTCGCACTGCACCAGGCAGCCCCCGCCCCCCGGCCGCCGCCCGGTCCCGTACGCGAACTTCTTCTGCGGACTCCCCGCCGCCCAGCCGGCCGGCGGACCGGCTGCCACGCTGGCCCCGCCGCAGCCGGCCGGCTAAACGCAGCGACCGGAGCACGTACCGCATGACGCCGCCGTACCGCCGCCAGCGCAAACAGCAGGCGGCCCCGTTCGGGGCGGCACGAGTTCGCGAAGCCTTCCCGCCGCGCGATGGCCACCGCACGCTCCACCAGCGGCGGCAGGTCCGTCAGTCCGTCATAGGCGGCCGTCCCCTGCGGCGACGCTCAGGCTTCGCGTTCGATCGGGCAGCTCATGCAGCGCGGGCCGCCGCGGCCCCGGCCGAGTTCGCCGCCCGGCACCGCGATCACCTCGACGCCGTTGTCCTGCAGGTAGGTGTTCGTGGTCACGTTCCGCTCGTAGGCGATGACCACCCCCGGCTCGACCGCCAGCACGTTGCAGCCGTCGTCCCACTGCTCCCGCTGCGCGGAATGGACGTCCTGCACGGCGGTCAGCACCGTGATGTACGGCCTGTCCAGCGCGGCGGCCATGGCCCGGTGCATGTCCTCGGGCGGGTGATCGGTGACCTTGAGCTCGGTGGCCGTCGCGCCCGGCTCGACCGTGTAGGACGGCAGCATGCCCATGCCCGCGTACTTGATGAACACGCCATAGTCCGCCATGGTCATCATCGTGTCCAGGTGCATGAACGCCCGCGTCTTGGGCATGTCGATGGCCACCAGGCGGCGGGCCGCCCCGGCCTCGAACAGCCGGTGGGCGATCAGCTCCACCGCCTGCGGCGTGGTCCGCTCGCTCATCCCGACCAGCACCGCCTCGTGGCCCAGGACCAGGATGTCGCCGCCCTCGATGGTGGCGGGCGCGGCGTCACCGCCGTGGTACCAGACGTCGAAGCCGGCCTCGGCGAACATCGGGTGCCACCGGTAGATGGCCTCGTCGGTCACCGTCTCCCGGATCCGGGCTGGCCGGCGCATCGCGTTGACGGATACGCCGCCGTAGATCCAGCAGGAGGTGTCGCGCTGGTAGAGCAGGTTCGGCAGCGGGGCGAGCACGAAATCGTCGGGGTCGAGGGAGTGGAAGGCCATGCTCTTGGGTTCCGGGCCGAGTTCGGCGATCTCGCGCTTGGTGATTCCGCCGCCCAGGAACTCTGCCAGGCGCGGCGAGTCCAGTCCGTCCATGCAGGCGCGCAGGGTGGCAGCGGCCAGCGGCCCGTGCCAGCGCGGGTCGAACACCCGCTCCAGGATGTAGTCGCGGGCTGCCGTGATCTCCAGGGTCTGGGTGAGCAGGTCGCCGAAGTAATGGACCACGACGCCCCGCGAGCGCAGCGCGTCGGCGAACGTGTCGTGCTCCTCCTGCGCCCGGCTCACCCAGAGCACGTCGTCGAAGAGCAGGTCGGCGGCGTTGTCGGGGGTCAGGCGCTTGAGTTCCAGGCCGGGGCGGTGCAGGATCACCTGCCGGAGGCGGCCGACTTCGGAATCCACGTGAAACATGGCACCCCCCATGAGGGATAGGTGGGCGGACGGGTTAGCGCCCGAGGTAGCGGGCGGTGTAGGCGTTGCGGAACTTGCCCGCGGGGTCGTAGTGATTCATGAGGTCCAGGAAGTCCGGGAGACGGTCGTAGCGTGAGCCGAGGTCGTCCGCCGACGTGGTGAAGATCTTGCCCCAGTGCGGCCGCGCGCCGAACGGGGCCAGCCGCTGCTCCATCAGCGTCACCACCGGCAGCACCGCGGCGGTGTCGGGCATCCAGGTGAAGTGGAACGCCACGCTGTCCTGCCGGTAGCAGGGGCTCAGCCAGAGATCGTCGGCGGCGATCATCCGGACCTCGCAGATCCGCAGCACCGGGGCCAGGCGGTCACTGATCTGGCTCAGGGCACGCACGGCGGGCACCGCGCGGGTGGCCGGCAGCAGGTACTCCGACTGCAGTTCGTCGCCCGCGCTCGGGGTGAACTCGGGCCGGAAGTGGGGCAGCCGCTCGAACCACGGGCCGGGCACCCCCAGCTGCTGGGTGCAGGTGTCCGGCGGCAAGCCGGGCACCGGGTTCCGCGCGGCCGGGGCGGGCGGCGCGGTAAACCACGGGGCTTCCGTGATCGCAGCGGGCGGGGCCGAGCTGCCGTCGCCGGCACGCTGCTTGATCCAGACCTGGGTCAGCCGGGGCGCGCGCCAGTCGGTGAACAGGCTCACGCTGTACCCGCTGGCCATGATGTCCGCGAAGTGATCGTCCAGCACCTCCAGCGGGAGGTCCTCGTAGACCCGCTGGCTGATTCCGAAGGCCGGGACGACCTCTAGGACCAAACGGGTGACGACACCCAGGCCGCCGAGGTGCACCACGGCGCCGGGGAAGGAGTCGTCGCCGCGGCGGAACTCCACGATGTCCCCGTCGGCGGTGACGAACTCCAGCGCGGTGATGGCCGCGGCCAGGTTCTGGTTGGCCGCCCCTGATCCGTGGGTGGCCGTCGCGCAGGCGCCGGCCACCGAGATGTGCGGCAGCGAGGCCATGTTGCGCAGCGCGAAGCCCTTCGCGTCCAGCCGCGGGGCCAGCCCGGCGTAGCTCAGGCCCGCCGCGACCCGGACGAGCGAGTTGGCCGAGTCGACCTCCACCTCCGGCGGCAGGCCGGCCAGGCTGACCTGTGCCCCGGGTGAGTCGGCCATGTCGTTGAAGGAATGGCCGGTGGCCAGCACGCGGACCTGGCGGGCCCGCGCCACGACGGCCCGCAGTTCGCTGACCGTGGCCGGGCGGTAGAAGTCAGGCGCCGCGAAGGCGATGTTGCCCGCCCAGTTCTTATCCGGCCGCCCCGCGGAGTCCAGGTTCACGTTCGACACCCTACGGGGTCCCCCACGTTTCCCCCAGGCCCCCTGCGGTTCCCCCGGTGGCCGCGGCGAGCCTTCATGGCACACCAGCTTGCTCCTAGAGAGGACCAGTCATGAGGTTTGCCAACCGCACCGGCGTGCGGGTCGCCATTGCCACCGCCGCGACGGGTGCGCTCGCCGCGGGCGCCTTTGCCGTGATGACGTCGGCCAGTGCCAGCCAGCACGGTGCCAGCCCGAACCATGCCGCTGACTCCCATGGCGTGATGGGCGTCCACGCGACCGCCTACAGCTTCCGTACCGTTGACAACGCCGCTGACCTAACGTTCAACCAGCTGCTTGGCATCAACAACTCCGGCGTGATCGCGGGCTACTTCGGCTCGGGCGCCCAGGGGCACCCGAACATGGGCTACCTGCTGACCCCCGGCGGATACCGCAGCGAGAACTTCCCCGGCTCGGTGCAGACCCAGGTCACCGGCCTCAACGACAACGGCGTCACGGTCGGGTTCTGGTCCGGCATGAACACCGCCAGCATGGCCAACGACAACTTCGGTTTCTACGCCACCGGCGGGCAGGGTTTCCACAGCGTCAACTTCCCGACCACGAACAACGCGTCCCCGCCGGTCAACCAGCTCCTCGGGGTGAACGACCACGACATCGCGGTCGGCTTCTACACCGACGCCAAGGGTACCAACCACGGTTACGAGTACAGCATCGCCGGTGGCAGCTTCAGCCAGGTCACCGAGCCGGGCCACCCGGGCGCCAGCCTCACCGCGGCCGCCATCAACAACCACGGCGACGTGGCCGGCTTCTACACCGGCCCCGGCGGGAAGACCGACGCGTTCCTCAAGACAGCCGGCGGCCAGTTCACTCCTCTTGCCTACCCGGGCGCCTCGGAAACCCAGGCGTTCGGCGTCAACGACAGCGACGAGGTCGTGGGCGTCTACACCGACGGCTCGGGCAACTCGGCCACCATGGGTGGGTTCACCTGGACCCCGGGCGGCGGGTTCAGCTCCGTCGATGACCCGCAGGGCCGCGGCGCCACCACCATCAACGGCGTCAACGACCACGGCGACCTGGTCGGCTTCTACACCGACAGCAAGGGCAACACGGACGGCTTCACCGCTACCCCGGTCATGGCGTCGGTCGCCCACCTGCACCTGCAGGCCATGCCGGCCGGCACGGTGACCTTCGTCTGGGCGCCCAACGGCCAGCTCACGCTGCAGGTGAACGCGTTCGGGTTCACGCCGGGCTCGAGCCACATCGTCGAGCTGCAGAGCCCGCAGGGCGCCACCATCGCCCAGTTCAGCCCGCTGACCGCGAACGCTGCCGGCCAGGCCCAGGCCACCGCGAGCAGCACGGACACCACCAGCGTGCCCGACGGCAGCCACCTGGTGATCCTGCTGGACGGCCAGAGCGGTGCGATCGCCAGCGAGCCCATCGCCCAGACCCCGGCGATCGCCGCCGGCCAGATGAGCTACCAGCTGCAGTCCGTCGAGGTCGGCCCCACCGGGACCAGCTACGGCACCCCGCAGGGCTGGGCCACCGTCGCCTATGACCCGAACGCCAGGACCATCACCGTCACCCTGACCGCCACCGGCCTCACCCCCGGCGCGCACGCCGCGCACATCCACATCGGCAGCTGCATGAGCCAGGGCCCGGTCCAGTACATGCTGATGGACTTCACCGCCAACAGCCGGGGCCAGATCACCCGCGAGGTCCGGACGGTCACCGGCGTGACGACCCCGGTGCCGGCCACCGGCTGGTACCTCAACCTGCACCAGGGCAACAGCAACAACATCCTGGCCAACGGCCAGCCGACCCCCAGTTTCCGTCCCCTCCTGTGCGCAGGCATCTGACCTGGGCTTCCCAGAGGCACACCCAGCAGGTCCCCCGGTCCCCCCAGTGAATCGCCCCGAGCCGCCAGCAATCCTGACTGACGGCAGAACCGCCACATTGCACTAACAGTTGAGAAAGGAAAAGACCATGAGGTCACACAGGAGGAACGCCCGCCGGATTGCCGCGACCACCGTTGCGTCCGGACTCCTCGCCGCGGGGGCGCTGGCCCTCACGACGTCGGCCGCGAGCGCCAGCACGCTGAGCGCCCAGGGCCACGGCACCGCCTACAGCTTCCGCACCCTTGACAACGCCAAGGACCTGACGTTCAACCAGTTGCTCGGCATCAACGACTCCGGCGTGATCGCGGGCTACTTCGGCTCCGGCGCGGCCGGCCACCCGAACAAGGGCTACCTGCTGCTGCCGTACGGGCAGGGCACCTACATCAACGAGAACTTCCCCGGCTCGGTGCAGACGCAGGTCACCGGCCTGAACAACCGCGGCGTCACGGTCGGCTTCTGGTCCACCATGAACAACGCCAGCATGTCCAACGACAACTTCGGCTTCGTCGACGTCAACGGCCACTTCCGCACCGCCGACTTCCCGACCGGCAGCCCGGCCAGCCCTCCGGTCGACCAGCTGCTGGGCGTTAACGACAGCGACGTCGCGGTCGGCTTCTACGTCGACGGCGCCGGCAACAACCACGGCTACGAGTACAACATCCAGGCCAACCGCTACAGCTCGGTGACCGACCCCAGCCTGCCCGGCGCCAGCCTGACCGCGGCCGCCATCAACGACGAGGGCGGCGTGGCCGGCTTCTACACCAACTCCGCCGGCACCACCGACGGGTTCCTCAAGACGCACCACGGGCAGTTCATCGACCTGGCCGTTCCCGGCGCGTCGTCCACGATGGCGCTGGGCCTCAACGGCTCGGATGAGGTCGCGGGCACCTACACCGTCGGCTCGGGCAGCTCGGCCGCCATGCACGGCTTCACCTGGACCCCGCAGCACGGCTTCTCCACCGTCGATGACCCGCACGGCGCCGGCACCACCACCATCAACGGCGTGAACGACCGCGGCCAGCTGGTCGGCTTCTACGTCGACGGCGCCGGCAACACCGACGGCTTCCTCGCCAGCCCGCTGCGCTAACCCCCGTATCCAGCTACTGAGTTAACCAAACTACTGGCCGCTCCGCCCTGGGACGATCCCGGGGCGGGGCGGCCAGCGCCACGTCAGCGCTCAGGCGGGCGCGGTCCCAGGGCCTCGGGCCAGGTCGACGGGAGCGGCCCGCCGAACCAGGCCTCGATGATGTGCCTGGCGATCGACACCGACGGCGGCAGCGCTATCTCGCGCGCCTGGATGGCGGCGAGCAGCTCGTCCCGGCTGAACCAGTGCGCCTCGGCGATCTCGTCGCGGTCTACGGCGATGGCCTGACCCGCCGGGGCTTCGGCGCGGAAGCCGAGCATCAGGCTGCGCGGCATCGGCCACGGCTGGCTGCCGACGTAGCGCACGTTCGTGACCTTGATCTGAGTTTCCTCGGCGACTTCGCGGATGACGGCCTGCTCCGCGGACTCACCGGGTTCCACGAAGCCGGCCAGGATCGACACCCGGCGGCCCGGCCAGGCGGCGTTCCTGGCCAGCAGGCACCGGTCATCGGGGTCGGTCACCAGCATGATGACGGCGGGATCGGTGCGCGGGAAGTGCTCGGTGCCGTCCGCGGGGCACCTGGTCGAGTGGCCGCCGGGGTCCGGGATCGTGGGAGTTCCGTCCACCGGGCAGTGCGTATGCGAGTCGTGCCAGTTGGCCAGCGCCACCGCGTGCGTGAACAGCCCAGCGTCGCGGTCCCCGAGCAGCGCCCCCACCTCCCGCAGCCAGGCCGCGCGGACGGTACCGGCCGCGGCAGGCAGATCCCCGGAGATCCCGAAGTAGACCACGCCGTCGGCGTCCTGCCCGAGCAGGAACCGGACCCCGGGAGGTGCCTGGGCGGCCGCGGAGAAGACCAGATCGACGTGCTCGTCGTCGCCGAAGCGCACCAGCGCCCGCCCGTCGGAGACCACCAGCACCCGCGTGCGCGGATCGGCCCAGGCGGCGTCCAGCCACTGCGTGTCGTTCCGCCGGTGCGTGACCCGGTCGACGGTACCCCGGGCCAGTGCGAGCGACTCCAGCGGCGTCACCGCAGTTCCGCGGCGGCTAGCTCGTCCCAGAGGTACGCCGAGGCCTCGGCGCCGCGCAGCAGGAGAGAAAGGTCAACGCTTTCGTTCGGCGCGTGGATCTGGTCCGAATCCAGGCCGACCGCGACGAACACCAGCGGGGCCGCCAGTATCTCGGCCAGGTCCGCCTCCGGGCCGCTGCCGCCTTCCTTGGTGAACAGCACCTCGCGGCCGAACGCCCGCTGCATCGCGCGGCGCCCGGCCAGCACGGCCGGGGAGGTGATCGGCGAGTGGCAGGGGCGCACCCCGGGGTGGACGGTCACCGTGGCCGCCAGCCCGTCCGGCGTGCTGGCGGCGACGTACTCCCGGAAGGCCTCGCCCACGTCGGCGGGATCCTGGTCGGCGACCAGCCGGAAGGAGACCTTGGCGTGCGCGGCCCGGGGGATGATGGTCTTGGAGCCGGGCCCTGTGTGACCGCCCCACATCCCGTTGACCTCGGCGGTCGGCCGGGCCCAGATCCGCTCCAGCGTGCTGAAGCCCTGCTCGCCGTAGGCCGCGCCGCTCTTGCCTGCCTCGGCGAGCCACCGCTTCTCGTCGAAGGGCAGCCGGGCCAGCAGGTCCCGTTCGGTCGCCGACAGCGGCAGCACCCGGTCGTAGAACCGGGGCAGGGTGACCCGGCCCTGCTCGTCGTGCAGGCCGGCCAGCAGGCTCGCCATCGCGTGCAGCGGGTTCGGCACCCCGCCGCCGAACGAGCCGGAGTGCAGGTCCTGGACCGGCCCGGTCAGCGTGACCTCGACCGGGATCAGCCCCCGCATGCTGGTGCACATGGACGGGACGTCGGCGGCCCACATGGTGGTGTCGCTGATCACGATCACGTCGCAGGCCAGCCGCGCCCGCTCGCGCCGGAGCAGGTCGGCGAAGTGCTCAGAACCCGATTCCTCCTCGCCCTCGACGAGCAGCTTGATGGTGACCGGCGGCGCGTCCGCCGCAGTAGCGGTGCTTGCCCGGGGGGACGACCCCCCCAGACCCTCCCGCGAGGCAAGGCAGGCCCGCACGCCGAGGGAGTGGATCAGCACCTGGCCCTTGTCGTCGGAGGCGCCGCGGCCCAGCAGCAGGCCGTCGCGCTCGGCGGGCTCGAACGGCGGGCTGTGCCACTCCTCAAGCGGCTCGACCGGCTGGACGTCGTGGTGGCCGTAGACCAGGACG
>JBKQQQ010000272.1:0-5208 GCA_052144275.1 Streptosporangiaceae bacterium | reverse complement strand
TCATCTGGGCATCCCGGGCGAACAGCGCCCCGCAGCCGGCTGCCACCAGCAGGCTGCCGCCGCGGCCGAGCCGCCGGAGCGCAAGCGGGGCGAGCGCCACCCCGGCCACGCTCGCGGCCAGCAGCGCCACGCCCGCCCGGCCCTGGCCGGGCGGCTGGCTGCCGTTCCCGTCCGCAGCCGCGGCGGGTGCGGGGCCAGGCTGCTCCCCGGTGCCGGGGCCCGCCGCGTGCTGGGAGGACTCCAGGTACCGCTTGAGCCCTGCCCACGTCGCTCGTTCCTGCCGTCCGCCCACCCGGGCGAGGACCGGTGCCAGCAGCCGCAGCGGCCAGGTGAACCGGGCGTCCCATGACCACCGCAGCCGCGTGCCGGCGCCAGCCGGCTCGAACGTGAGCGTCCCGCTGAACTCGGCCTGAGCCATCCTCGTGGTCGAGGCCAGCCGGGATGGCCGCTGGAAGCCGGTGTACTCGATAGCCATCTCGGCGAGCCGGCCCCGGGACCTGACCGCCGAGCGGAACTGGGTGCCCGTCCCGACCGGCCCCGGCGTGACCTTCGCGGATCGCACCATGTGCGGGTTATAGGCCGGCTCGTTCCGCTGGTCGGCGACGAAGTCGAAGACCACGTCCGCTGGTGCCTCGATGACGATCTCGCCGTTGATCCTGGTCATGGCGGGCCTCACGCCGGCTCGACGGGATGCCGGATGATCGTCCGCAGCTTCTCCGGCGCGCTGCGGCGCGGGTCGCCGAGGTAGATCTCGTGGTGGCGGCCACGGGGGCGGTAGCCTGCTTCCGCGATGGCCTCGTGCAGTGCCGCGATCGACGGCGCCTCGGCGGCGTACGGCCCGACGTGCAGCAGCTGAGCGCACCGGCCCTCCGCCCACCGGATGTACTCCAGGCGGGCCAGGCCGGGCAGGTCCTTCTGGCCGGCCGCTTCCGCCGTGGCGGCGGCGATCAGCTCCGCGTCGATCGGGTCCGGCTGCATGATCAGCGCCTGCCACCGCCAGCTGCCGCGATCGCTGCCGGCCATGGTGACCTCGCCCCGCGCCACCGCGGCGACGATGTCCTGCTGGGCCGGGTCGTCCACCCACCACAGCCCTTCCAGCGGCATGACCCGCGGCGCCTGGCCGGTGAGCTTCTTCAGCCGGAAGTGCGCGCCGTAGCTCACGCTGTACAGCACCTGCACCGCCTCGGTGAACTCGGCACCGCCGGGCTCACCGGTCCCGGTCACCGCCACGAACCCGAACTCGGGGACATCCACGATGTCCACCGCACCCTTGCGTACCTTGAGCAGCGACTCGTAGCTGGTCGCGATAGCAGCCATGCCATCATGGTTGCCACCGCCCGGCCGACGCGGAAAGAGCCAAAAGTCCGTAACCAGCGGGCACTAGGAATCCGGGGACGGCCGGCGGGCCCGGTCCCGGTTCCCGCCCGCCCCGGGCCTCGTCGCCGAGGCGGCACCACTGGATGCGGTGCGCGGCCGGATCTCCGAGCGGTCCCTAAAGCAGCACAGGTAGTAGAGATTACGGCTGGCCGTGCCGCGCGGTGCCCGTCGGCCGTCGCGCAGGACGGCCAGCTCGCGGACCTCGACGCACACATACCATTCGTCCGGGCCGCACTGTTCTAAAATCGTTCCAGGCAGCCACGGCCACTGCTCGCGGTCGCTCTGCTCCTCCTGCTTGCTGCGGGGGTAGCGGACTTCGACCGGGCTCTCGTCGGGGTACCTGCCGTCGTTGTCCTCGTCCTCGTACATGCCGGGCTCCTTCCAGGAGCCAGGCGGACAATGTGTGTCATTATCGTTTGCACGATGGGCGATGCCTGCATGCCCAACTGGAGCCCGTGGCGTCCCCGGCCGCCTTCATATGATCTCCACACGCCCTGCATCCCGGCGCCACGTGAGCCTGGTCGGCTGCGGGGAGGGCCGCCGCGCCCGGGCCGTCCGGTCAGGGCCGCGGCGGGAAGTCGGCTTGGAGGGAGGGGATGTCATGGGCAAGCCCGCAGTAAACCGTCGGCCACTGACCCTGATTGGAGGCCTGCTGGCCTTGGGGCCTGGCTGTCACGCTGGCGGTAACGACGTCGTCTGCCGCGGGGGCGCAGACGCGTGGTCACGACGAGGGGTTCAAGGTCGTCGCCGATCACCTCAACAACCCGCGCGGGCTCCCGCCGGCGCCTGGCGGCGGACTCTATCTCGCCGAGGCCGGCTCGGGCGGTGACGTATGCGTGGCTGGCGGCGAGCAAGGCCAGACCTGCGTCGGGCTAACCGGGTCGTTTGACCTGGTGACCAGCCATGGCGTCAAGTGCATCGTCACCGGCCTGCTGTCCGGCTCCGGCGCAGGAGGTATCGCGGCGGAGGGCCCGGAGCTATGCCCGACCGGTGGCCAGGTGGTCCGCATCAGCTGATCACCGGCTAGTCGTGACCGCGCCCGGTCTCACCGCCGTCAGGCCGGGCGCGGTCGCTTAGGCGGCGGCTCGAGGTGACAGACTTTCTCTTGTGGCCGCGCAGATGCCCGGAGATGAGCGATGCCCGAGGACCGCGACGATCTGCCCCCGGCCGTCCGCACGCCCGCGCCGACAGCGGCCGACTTCGACGAGGCCTTTTCGGTCGCCGCAGCCTCCCCCGGCATCCGGCGGGTCTGGGAGCTAGCCGCGCCTGACCTGCCGCCCGAGGTCGAGCCGTTCTCCTTTGTCTCGGTCGGCCTGCTGCGCCAGGTGGCGCTGGCCCTGGGCTTGTCGCCCGGGCAGACGCTGGTCGATCTGGGCTGCGGCCGCGGCGGTCCCGGGCTATGGCTCGCGCGGGAGGCGGATGTTTCCCTGGTGGGGGTGGACTTCTCGGCCGTCGGGGTAGGTCAGGCCGCGCACCGGGCGACGCTGTTCGGCCTGGCCGGCCGGGCACGGTTCGTCGTCGGTGACCTCACCCGTACCGGGCTTCCACCGGCCAGCGCCGACGCTGCCGTGTCCATTGACGCATTCCATTTCGCCACCGATGCGGCCGCAGCCGCCGGTGAGGCACGGCGGGTGCTTCGGCCCGGACGGCGGCTGGTCCTGACCAACTGGCAACCCAAAGTGCCAGGCGACCCCCGGTTGCCGAGCAGAATGCATACCAACTGGCCGCGGCTACTGCGCGGCGCGGGCTTTGCCGACGTCAAGGTGGCGGCCCGGCCCGAATGGCACGACCTGTGGACCCGCGTCTACCGGGTCGCCCTCGACCTCGGCGATCCCGGCGGCGACGCCCTACTCGCCGATCTGCAAGACGAAGCCCGGCAGCGACTCCCCGTGGCGAACCTCGTCCAGCGGGTCATCGTCACCGCGACGGCGCCGGGGACGCCGGAGCAGGACCCCGACGGACGCTGATCAAGTGTTATCGTCGGCCACTACCTCGATATCGTCGCTGGTCTCACCCAGGTATTGACCGAGCAGTTTCGGAGAAGCCGCCGCCGCGGCGGCTCCCTAGGATGAGGGTCATCCACATCAAGACTGGCAGGGGGAAGCCTGCAATGAAGGACACGCAGAAGTCCGCCAAGGGCACCAGCGCGACCGACAAGACGTACGAGGGATTCACGGACGACGAACGAGCCGCGATGAAGGAGCACGCCCAGGAGCTGAAGGCGTCCGCGCGCCGCGGCTCGCGCGCGGGCAAGGCGGACGAGGAAAGCGCCGTGCTCGCGAAGATCGCCGAGATGCCGGAACCGGATCGCGTCATGGCCGAACGGCTCCATGCGGTCATCAAAGCCAGCGCGCCAGCCCTCTCGCCGAGACTCTGGTACGGGATGCCCGCGTATGCCAAGGACGGCAAGGTCGTCTGCTTCTTCCAAAGCGCGCAGAAGTTCAAGACGAGGTACGCGACGTTCGGCTTCAGCGACAAGGCGAACCTCGACGAAGGCACCATGTGGCCGAGCGCCTTCGCTCTGACGGAGTTGACCGCCGCCGACGAGGCAAGGATCGGCGCGCTCGTGAAGAAAGCGGTGAGCTGAGGACTGAGCAAGCCACTGGCCCCGCCCTAGACCTCGCCAACTTCCGGTAGGACAGCCACCGGGCAAGCCGGCTGCTCGTGATCCTCTTCGGCGAGATTCCTAGCATGCATCAGCCCCAAGCCAGCATGGGGGGTCTCACCCTGTTTCCCGTGTACGTCCCGATCCTCATTTCCATGGCGATCGCGATTCTTGCGCTCATAAGCCTTCCTGCCGCGCTGGTTTCCTATCGCGACCAAGGGATCCTGCGCCGGCTTTCGACCACGCCAGTGCCCCCGTCTTGGGTGCTAGCCGGGCAACTCGTTATCAACTTCTGCATCGCTATGACCTCGCTGCTCATCGTTATCGTCGTGAGCATCACGGCCTTCGGGCTCGCCGTGCCCAAAAACCCCGGCGCGCTGGTGCTGGCGATCGTGCTGTCCATCGCCGCGCTGTTCGCCATAGGCCTCTGCATCGCGGCGGCCGCCCGAAGCGGGATCGCCGCCCGCGCCATCGGTGCCGCGGCGTTCTACCCCATGATGTTCTTCGCCGGCCTGTGGTATCCGCGGGAGCTCATGCCGGTCATCCTCCAGGACATCAGCAACTTCACCCCGCTCGGGGCGGCGGTGCAAGCGATGCAGGCCTCGATGCAAGGCCAGTTCCCGCCCGCAGAGCCACTGCTGGTGCTGGTCGGGTACGCCCTGGTCTTCGCGTTCATCGCCAGGCGCTTCTTCCGCTGGGAATGACATCCTCCCCCGCGTTTCCCTGAGAGCCCCCGGTGGGTCCCCTCAACCTGACGCCGAAATTGAAGGCTGACGCCGGTGAGTCGTTCACCGGCACAGTCTCGTAGGAGGCGGGACCCCATGCATTTCAACAGCGATCTGGTCATGCGATGGCGCGGCCCGGCCCGCTGGCGGCGTAGGACCATGGCCGTGGCGGCCCTGGCCGTGCCGCTCGCCGACTCCCGCAGCAGCACCGTCTCGGTGATCACCCCAGCCCGGTAATAAACAGCAACTACGATGGAGCATTGTTGCTGCTCCGGCAACATCGATGTTCCATCGTAGCTGTGAAGACTTCCCGGGGCATATCGCTGTGAAGACTTCCCGGGGCATATCGCTGTGAAGACATCCCGGGGCATATCGCTGTGAAGACATCCGGGGCATCACGTGGGGCGCGGTTCCCTGGGCAGGCCGAGCACGCGCTCGCCGATGATGTTGCGCTGGATCTGGCTGCTGCCGCCGTAGATCGTCTCGGCCCGGGACAGCAGG
>JBKQQQ010000271.1:0-6325 GCA_052144275.1 Streptosporangiaceae bacterium | reverse complement strand
AGCGGGGGCTGCCGTTCGACACCCCGCAGGAGACCGCGGCGCTCGCCCAGGTCATGCTCGCGCGCTTCCCCGCTGACCAGTACCCCCACCTCGCCGAGTTCACGTTCGCGCACGTGCTGCAGCCCGGCTACGACTATGGCAACGAGTACGAGTTCGGCCTCGACCTGATCCTCGACGGCCTCGAAAGAGCCCATCGCACCGCTCAGTCACCCAACCGGGCCGCCGGCGGTAAGTCCCGCACTGATATCGCCACGGCGGGGTCCGGGCCATCAGCAGGGAAGCCGCCGAAACCGCCCGCGAGTCTCTCGTCACCGGAACACTCTGACCCCACGACAGATAGCGCTGACATTCCGGCGACATAAAGCTCTCGATGTCACACGCCTGGCCCTCGCGCTGCTCGGGTTGCCACAGGGAATCCGGCATTTCCTGCGGCAACACGGGTCAGGCGTTGTAGGAGCCTGCCGACCATGGCGAGCGTGGCGTTGATCCTGCGAACGGCCCTGTCCAGCTCGCCGCGGACCGCGGCGGCCTTGGCCACAGGCAGGCTAGCGGACGCGCTCGGTGCGCGCGTAAGCCAGCAGCCGACGACAGGTCCGCGATGAAACCCGCGCCTGCGTGCGGGGCCTGCTCGTGGGATAGCTCCCGGAGGCCCGGCCAGCATGTCGTTGATGAGCTGGCCGGCCATCGCCTTGCTGGGCAGGGCCTTGGCGAGTGCCTTCATGAACGGCCGCAGCAGCGGGATCATAAGCTTCGCCAGCGGCGAAGGATCCTCGGCGGCGAAGCCGTGCGCACCAGGCCGGGGTGCAGGACGGTAGCGGTGAGGCCGGTGTCTTCCAGGCGGCGGGCGAGCTCGTAGGTGAACACGACGTTGGCGAGCTTGGACTGGCTGTATGCCTACTGGCCGGAGTAGCTGTGTTCGCGTTGCAGGTCGCCGAAGTTGAGTGTGCCGGTGGCGTGGGCGCCCGATGAGACGGTCACGATCCGGGCGGGGGCGCTGGCCTTGAGCCGGTCCAGGAGCAGGCCGGTGAGCAGGAAGGCGGCGAGGTGGTTGACGGCGAATGTTCGCTTCAGTCCGTCGGCGGTGAGGTGCCTGGTGGCCCAGAACCCGCCCACGTTGCTGACCAGCACATCCAGCTGCGGGTAGGTGGTAAGGACCGCGGCGGCCAGCTTGCGGACCTGGGCCTGGCAGGACATGTCGCTGGCAAAGGCGTCTACCGCGGGGTTGCCGGATTCGCGGGCGATCTGGCGGGCGGCGTCCTTGGGTACGCGCTTGGTCCCGGCCGGTGATGCCGACGCGGGCGCCGAGCGCGGCCAGGCCGCTGGCGGTGGCCCTGCCGATGCCGCCCGTGACCAGTGCGGTCTTGCCGGCCATCGGGCCGAGGGAGTTCTCAGTCATTGGGGCGGTCCCTTCGTGTGAGCTGCCACCGTGACTACTGGCTGGCCGGGTGGTAGCCGGCCAGCCAGTGGTCACGCTGCCGCGCGGGGGTTCTCCTAGGCGGCTTTCACGTCCCGGTGCCGGGCACTGCCCGTGCGAACGGGCACGGGGCGGGCCCGGCTTCCAGCGGAAAAGCCCCGGACGATCAACAGAAGCGGGAACAAAAGCTCGAACAGGCCACCAGGGGCGAGGAACACGATTCCGGCGGGGGACACCTGCCAGCCGATGTCGGCGATCCCGAGCAGATTGCAGACGACCCCGGCCAGGAGCAACGCGTAGCCGGCGATGCCCAGTATGGACAGGCTCCGCGGCACGAGCCTCGACGTCAGCAAGACCGGCGTCAGGACGAGCCCGGCCACGGCGGAGAGCGCGTAGGCAGGCAGCGCGTAGTCGTTCCACTGACTGCGGCTGGTCAGGAAGTACGCGCACGCCGCCAGGACCGCGAGGCCCTCCGCCACTCTCAGGACGAAGTAGACCTGCGAGCGCACCGGTGCGTAGGGCGTCAGGACCGGGCGCATCGCCAGGCCGACCGCAGCGTCGGCCAGGCCGCTGAGGCCGATCAGCAGCACGCCGGTGATGAGGGTGCCCGCGGGCTTGGCCGCGCTGGAGAAGTACGAATGGATCAGCGTGTTACCGATGAAGAAGGTGACCGTGAACGAGAGGAACAGCACTCCCACCACCACGGCGGTCCTTCGGTGAGCGACGGGTCGCTCCTGATCTCTGGCAGAAACGGTCGCTGGTGTTGTCATGGCCTGATCCCTTCGTGCGATGTGCCGCGGGTTTTCCGGTTCGGAGTGCTGGGTTGCCGCTGGAGGATGGCTGGCGGTCATGGTGAGCATGGCCATGGGGTGGTGTGGCAGCCGGGAAGCTGGCTGGCTAGGTTCTCCAAGTCGTCGTTCTTTCCCGCGGGCTGCCGGAGCATGGCCGTGATGCGGAAGGCGAGAGGGTCGCAGCCGATGCTGGCGAGGTGTTCGCGGAGCAGGTCAGCTGCTCGCCTGGCATTGCCGGCGGCTGCGGCGCGGACCACTTCGATGTGGTGGCGCTCCCAGTTCATCTGCCGGTGACTGGGGATTTGGCTCGCCGTTGCGGTGATGGCGTCGAGGTCGGCGACGGCGAGCCCGAAGGCCGGGTCGGCGTGGACGGCGAGCCGCAGCGCCGTGGCGGCCGCGGCCGAGTCGGCGGCGCGCTGTGCCTGCCGGTACTGCGCAGCGGCCCGCCGCTTTGCGGTGACCACGCGGCCGTGGACGTCAACCGCAGGCCCGGCAGCGGCCAGGTGGTCAGGGTGGCCGGGGTACTCATCACGCATCGGCTGCATGAGTGCAAGGTTGCCCGGGTGCGCTGAGGTGGCGCTGAGGTGAGGCTGAGGTCAGCTGGCTGCAGGTGGTTGCCAGAGCTCCGGCGTGTGGTTTGCCGGGGGTCACGCCGCCGGCGCCCGAAGGAACGCGGCGAAAACGGCCCGCGGCGACGGCTGTCTGTGCCAGGCCGGGCCGCTCAGTGAGCGGACAGCGCCAGGCGGGCCGCGAGCGCGGCCACATCTGGCTCATCGGTGAGCGAGCGATACGCCCGCCCCTGGGCGCGCTGCTGAGCGAGCGCGACGAAGACCTCGGCGTTGCGGCGGGTCGGGTGGGTGATCGCCGTGACTGCGGCCTTGGCGGTATCGGCGAGGAGTTGCGCGGCCGGGTCCCCGCTGGCCGAGGCGCCTTCTGCGGCGTCAGCGGCGAAGACGGCGGCGGCGTCGGGGTGGCCGGCGGCGAGCGCCCACCACGCCAGGCCCGCGAGCACACGGGGCGGGCCGGCGGGAAAGTCGAGCTGCCGGTACCGGCTTCCTGCGGTGTCGAGCAGCGCCCGTGCCCGCGCCAGATCACCGAGCCGTCGGGCGGCCGCCGCCTGGCCGACCATGGCGTCTGCCGACAGCCACGGGTTGACGCTGCACCCGATCGCCTCCTGGTAGAGCCCGTCGGCGGCAGCGTCGTCGCCTTGCCTGGCCCGCAGCGCGGCCAGAGCGACCAGGCTGAACGGCACCTGCAGAGGCTGGCCGGTGGCCCGGCAGCGCTCCAGCAGCGCCTCGTAGGCCGCCGAGGCAGCATCAAGGTCCCCCCGGGCCTCGGCGATGCCGGCCAGGGCGTTCAGCGGAGAGACGACCACCAGGACCTCTCCCTCGGCGTCGAAGCGCTCGAGGCTCGACCGGGCGGCTGGCTCCGCGTCCTCCAGCCGCCCCAGCGACACCAGGTTCCAGGCGACGATCAAGTCGTGGATCGCGAGGAGCCAGCCGTCGCCAGCTGGTTCCAGCAGATCCTGTGCCTCGCCCAGGGTTTGGAGTGATCGCCGGAACTGGTGCGCAAGAACCAGTACCGTCGCGCAGAGCACCAGCGCCTCCCTCAGGCGACCCCGGTCACCGCTGGCCCTCAGCGCGGCGACGGCCTCCTCGCATTCAACGACGCCCGCCGCCGGGCTGGACGACATGCCCGCGCAATAGCCATGCCAGACGTGGGCGGTCGCTCCCAGGCCGGGATGGCGCTGCCCGCTGGCACCGAGCGCATCACCGAGCCAGCGGGCTCCTTCGGCGAAGTCGCCGTTGATGAACCACAACCAGGCTATGCCCGACGCGAGCGACAGCGCCGCATCAGCGTCGCCGGTTGCGATGAACCAGTCGAGCGCGGCCCGCAGGTTGCCCGACTCCGAGGCCAGACGATCCCGCCATATCGGCCCGGTGGCGCCGCGCAGGCCATCGTGGGCCTCGGTGGCCATCTGCCGGTAATAGGCGCCGTGCCTGGCGCGCATCGCGTCAGCTTCGCCGGATTCCCCGAGGCGGTCCCGGCCGTACTGCCACAGCGTCTGGAGCTGGCTGAACCGGGCTTCACCACCGGCACCGGGGCCAGTGACGAGGGACTTGTCGACCAGCCGGCTCAGCACATCGAGGATCTCACCGGCCGGCACCTGGTCGTCGGCGCAGATAGCTTCGGCTGCGGCGAGATCGCAGCCGCCGGTGAAGGCGGCCAGCCGGGCGAACAGGCGGCGTTCGTCCTCGAACAGCAGGTCGTAGCTCCAGTCCACCACCGCCCGCAGGGTTTGCTGGCGGGGCAGGGCAGTGCGGGCGCCGCCGGTGAGCAGCCGGAAGCGGTCGTCGAGCCGTTCCGCCACGGTGGCCAGCGGCAGCGCACGGAGCCGGGCGGCGGCGAGCTCGACGGCCAGGGGCAGGCCGTCCAGCCGGCGGCAGATGTCCTCGATGACGTCGCCGGCCGGCCCATCTGCGAGGAAACCGGGCAGCACGGCCCGGGCACGGTCGGCGAACAGCTCCACGGCGGCCGGGATGGCCAGGCCGCCCACCGGCACCAGGACCTCCCCAGGTATGCCGAGCGCCTCACGGCTCGTGGCGATCAGCCGGAGACCCGGCACCGCCCCGGCGAGGGTGTCGGCCAGCGCGGCCGCCTCGGCGATGACGTGCTCGCAGTTGTCCAGGACAACGACCAGCGACCGTCCGGCCAGGTGGCGCACGATGAGCTGCACGGCCGATCCCGGAGGCTGAGGGCTCCCGAGCGCAGACGCCACCGCGCCGAGCGCGCCGGCCACGGCCGGCCCGACCCCGTCGGGCGCGGCGACGCTGGCGAGCTCGACGAGCCAGGCGCCGTCTTGGTACTCGGCGCGCAGGGCGGCGGCGGCCTCCACCGCCAGGCGGGTCTTGCCCGTCCCGCCCGGGCCAGTCAGCGTCACCAGCCGGCTGGCGCGGACTGACCCGAGCACCTGTTCCAGCTCGGCGTCCCGGCCGATGAAACTGCTCAGCCGCTCCCGCAGATTGCCGGCTGCCGCCGGCGCGGCCGCCCGGACCGGAGCCGGGCTGGCTGCGGCGAGCGACGGATCCTGGGCCAGTATCCGGGCCTGGAGTTCCCGCAACGCCGGCCCGGGGTCGATGCCCAGCTCGCCGGCCAGGCGATCACGGACTTCGGTATAGGCGCGCAGGGCGGCGGCCTGCCGTCCGGCCCGGTACAGGGCCAGGATGAGCAGCTCCCACAGCCGCTCGCGCAGCGGATGCTGCCGGCACTGCGCCTCCAGCTCGCCGGCGAGCTCCCCGTGGCGGCCCAGCACCAGGTCCGCTCCGGCCCGGGTTTCGATCGCCACCAGGGTCAGCTCGTCCAGCTGCGCCCGTTCGGTGTCAGCGAAGCCGGCGTAGGCGAACTCGGCCAGCGGCTCGCCCCGCCGCAGGCCAAGCGCCTCGCCCAGCGCGGCAGACGCCTGCGCCATCTCGCCCGCCTCCGCCAGCCGCCGTCCCTTCGCCACCAGCTGCCCGAAGCGGACGACATCGACCTCATCGGGACCGACCGCAAGGGCATAGCCGGCTTCGGTGGTGACGATCGCGCCCGCCCCGAGGGTACGGCGCAGCTGGCCGATCTGGGCCTGCAAGGCGTTAGCCGGCTTCGCCGCCAGCCCGTCACCCCACAGCGCGTCGATCAGCCGGTCGGCACTGACCGGCTCGCCGCGATGCAGCGCCAGCAAAGCCAGCAGGGCCCGCTGCTTGGCGCCGCGGACAGCGAGCGCCACACCCCCGTCCGCCGCCTCGAGCTGGCCGAACAACCGCACATCCATTGCCTCCACCCTACGGCCCTCACCCGGCCGCCGCAGCGGTGAGCCGCCGGGCATCAAGGCAGTGAGGAAGCAGGGGCAGGGCTGATGCAGCAAAGCGGCCAGGCCCTCGGGGCAGGTTCACCCTTGACCGGCTCCCGTATGGCCCGCCGAGGACGGCGAATCCACACATGAAGGCACCCCCGCGGCGAACTCCGCCGAGCTGCAGCCGCCCAGGCGTCCTATACGTCTGCGACGGTCGGCGGTACGGCCCGAACGAACGGTTATGCACGCACGAACAGGCCGACCCGAACTGCGGCTTGACGCCCAGAT